>JAPLMH010000139.1 GCA_026387135.1 Candidatus Omnitrophota bacterium
AGGAAGCCTTTTCTCTCTTTTATTCCGTATATCAGGTGGGCAAATGCCTCTTTATGGACACGACTCAGGTAAAGAAAACTGGGGTCGCTGGTTATGTTAAACGGTTTCTCTTTGAGGCCAAAGAATTGTCTATACATCTCAACTCAAATTATATATCCAAACACCTCCTAATGCAAATGAATTATTATCTCTTGCTTTTTGAATATCCATTATGTATACTGTATCGTGTGTCACGGACATCGACGTTCAATAGGAGATATATTTTATGTGGAACGGAATAAACAGAAGAAAATTCCCGAGAGCAAGCTATAAGTGCCTCATTACGATAAAGAAGAGGCTTACGGCCAAGACCATATCCACGCATACCGAGAATATAGGGGCAGGCGGCATATGCGTGATGATAAAGGAAGATCTGGGGCTCTTCCAGGGCGTGGACCTGGAACTCTTCCTTGAGGATACCCGGCCGCCTATAAAGTGCGGCGGCACCGTGGTATGGGTAGTGAAGAAGTCCGAGCCGAAACAAAAAGGCAGTTATATCTATGACACCGGGATAGAGTTCATAGACGTCAGGCCTGAGGACAGAGACAGGATATCCGAGGCTGTCGAAGAGATACTAAAAACGCAGACAAAGAGCAAAAAATAGACTATTTGTGCTCATGAGACCTTGACAAATCACGCTACCTGTGTTATACTTGCTACAAATCTATAGTAAAGGAGGTGAAAAAACAAGATGAAAAGCTTACTAAAGGGTATAATTATATGCGTTGCTGTATTGATGATCCTTAACATGGCTTCTGCTAGCTATGCTCAGGATATGGGAAAGAAACTATACAGAGGAGTCGCGAATATCGTAACTGGCTGGGTAGAGCTACCTAAGAACATTTATGATACAAGCGTAGAAGACAATCCTCTCTCTGGTATTACTATTGGATTAGCAAAAGGAGTCGGAATGACGATCGTTAGGACTGGCGCCGGCGTTTACGAGACGGTGACATTCCCATTCCCGATACCGGAAGGCTATACTCCAGTATTGGAACCGGAGTTTGTTAGATTGCACTCAAAAATAAGGGGATAGAAATTAAATTTCGCTTCGCGGAATTTTCCAGGCGAAACGAAAGAAAATTACTTCCCCTTATTTTTGTCTAAAGAAATAAAGGGTTCTATGATCGAAAGAAGAAGGTTCGTGCGGTTCGATACGATTATGAATGCTATCTGCGAGTTTGGGCGCGGCATAAAGAGGACTTACGAGATCAGCAATATCAGTAAAGAAGGCGCACTGCTTCTTCTGGATACTCCGCTCAGTCAGGGTTCCGAACTGAACCTGTCGGTAGATGTCCCGGGGGATAATGTTCCGATATTCGTATCATGCAGCGTAGCCTGGCAGAAGGAATCGATCATGGAGCCAAAGAAAAAAGTGTACGAGACAGGTGTAAAATTCACCAAGATCGACAGTTTTGATAAAGGCAGATTTTTAGAATACATCTACTCCCAGTGGCTTAAATTGCTGGAAAGGACATAATGAGCGAAGAAAATAAAGAGAAGGCAGAGGTCCCGACACCCGAAATACCCAAACAGGAGCCGGCAAAAGTCGAAGCTCCTAAAACGGAGGCTCCGAAAGCGGAGACCCCGACACCGGAAGCTCCTAAAGCGGAAGCTCCGAAACCGGAAGAGAAGAAGAAAGAGAAGCCGTCAAATTGCGCAGCCTGCAAAAAATCTATAAAGAAGAAACGTTACTATTACAGGAACGGCAAATATTTCTGCACGCAAAGATGCTTCAAGACTACCGTAGTAAAGGCAAGTCCGGAAGCCAAAGATGCGCCGGCTGAAACAGGAACGAAGTAATAAGCTCTCAAAATGCCAAGGCTTGAACTACCGCCAAGCGAAGCCCTTTATCCTGTCCCTGTAGCTCTTGTAAGCTGCGGGAACCGGGATCGAGCCAACATAATAACTATAGCGTGGTGCGGTGTGGTCTGCTCAAAACCACCTATCCTGACCATCTCCGTAAGGCCCTCGAGATATTCCAGTAACCTCATAAAAGAGTCCGGAGATTTTGTACTAAATATACCCACGCAAGACCTTCTAAAGGAGGTCGATATCTGCGGCACCGTATCTGGTACTGATAAGGATAAATTTAAGCTTTGCAACTTCACGAAGATAGATCCTTCCATAGTGAGGTCTCCCATGATAGAAGAGTGCCCCGCCAACATTGAATGCAAAGTGACCAAGATATTGAGCCTTGGCGCTCATGACATGTTCATGGGGGAGGTGGTTAAAGTCCATCATGACAGATCCGTCCTTGATAAAGAAGGCAGGATGGATTATTCCAAGGCCGCGCCTATAGTTTATAATCAGGGCGAATACTGGTCTCTCGGCAAAAGAGTGGGCCGTTATGGATTCTCGGCCAAGTAAAATATGTCTGGTAAGCGCCTGCCTCGCAGGGATCAACTGCACCTACCGCGGTAAAAATAATCTCAATGATAAAATAAAAAAAGATGTTGATGGCGGTAGGTCTATAGCTTTATGCCCGGAAACATTGGCTTCTCTTGGCGTGCCAAGAGAAAAAATAGAGCTCTCCGGCGGTGATGGCAATGATGTTCTTGACGGAAAAGCCAAGGCTATAAGCTCAAATGGCACAGATGTAACAAAGGATGTTATAATGGGGGCATATAAGGTATTGGAAACCGCAAAGAGACTTGGCATAAAGAATGCTGTATTAAAATCGAAGAGCCCCACATGCGGTGTCGGCCGAATATATGACGGGACATTCTCCGGCACTTTAAGGGATGGCGATGGGGTACTGACCGCCCTGCTAAAAAGAAGCGGCGTAACGGTCTCTACCGAGAAAGAGGTATAACATGGCAAGCGATGTATTCATGGTAAAGGTCAAGAATGATGATCCGGACAGCGTGATAGCCCAGAAGCTTAATACGCTCGTCGATGCCTCCGGAGTGCTCGGATATCTGCAAAAGGGAGATTACACCGGCATAAAGATACATTTCGGAGAGGAAGGAAATACGGGGCACATAAAAGCCGACTGGCTTAAGGGGCTTATTGAGCGTTTACAGCGTGTGACAGATAATATATTTTTCACCGATACGAACGTCCTGTACAAGCAGAGCAAAAGGACAAATGCGGTGGATCATCTGAAGCTGGCCTATAGCCATGGCTTCAACTTTCAAGAGATGAACGTGCCCGTGATAATCGCAGATGGGCTTTGGGGAAGGAACTATACCGATGTGGAGATAAATAAAAAACGTTTCTCCAAAGTCAAGATAGCTTCGGACATAGCAGACTGCGATAGCCTGTTGGCGCTCACGCATATAACAGGCCACATCATGACCGGCTTTGCGGGGGCTATAAAAAATCTCGGAATGGGCTGCGCTTCGCGCCGCGGCAAGTTCGAACAACATTGCGGCATAGTGCCCGATTTTAACCCAGCAGAGTGTATCGGCTGCGGACTGTGCGCATCAAATTGTCCTGCGGACGCCATAACGCTCTTTAAAGAGAAGGCAAAAATAGACGAGGCAAAGTGTATAGGGTGTGGTGAGTGCGTCGTAGTATGCAAGACTGAAGCTTTGAATGCCAAATGGAGCGAAACACTTGCAAATCTACAGGAGAAGATGGTAGAATATGCCTGCGGTGCGGTTAAAGCAGTCGATAGAAAGATAGGGTACATAAATTTTTTGACCGATATCACCAGAGACTGCGACTGCCTGGCCAAAGACGAGCCGAGAATAGTAGAGGATGTCGGGATACTTGCGTCAAATGACCTTGTCAGCATCGATTCGGCTTCCGCAGAGATACTGAACAGCTTAAGAGGTAAAGACATATTCAGGCAGGAGTATCCCCAGATAGACTGGTCGGTGCAGTTAAGGTATGCGGCCAGCCTGGGGTTGGGCGAAACCGATTACAAGTTAAGGATGGTATAACGGGGGATCAAAGCATGGTATCTCAGGAGAGAAGAAAGTTTCCGCGCGTAAAAGATGAGGGCCTGTCCCTTAAATTAAGGCTTGACGATTTTGATTCCATAACACATACCATGAATATCAGCTCTTCCGGCGTGTATTGTAAGCTGGACAAATAGCTCCCACTTATGTCCAGAGTGAAGCTAATGCTGATGATACCCGATCCGGAAAAGGACGGCAACTTAAAGGATCTCGAAGTTGACGGCGTTGTGGTGCGGCAGCACCCCGTTACAATAGACGGAGTTATAAAACACTATGACGTGGCCATATTCTTCGAGGATCTTTCCGAAAAGGACAAAGGAATAATAGCCGGCTACATCAAGAGAAAGGGCACGTCGTAGATGTTCCTGATAGTCGGAACGGTCTTTCTTATTCTGCTATCGATCACATTGATGATGCTTTGGAGCCATGAAAAAATAGCGATAAAAAGGGTGGTGCCGCACGCCAAGATCGAGGAGTGCTGGGATGGGGAAGACAGGCGTTCTCACGAACGGTTCAATAAGGACCTCAAGGTGGAGTATTGCGTGCGAAAGAGGCCTCATCTCAAGAACTGCAGGACCGTCGATCTCTCTAAAGGCGGAATGAAACTTCTCCTCGATGAGAAGCTGCCCAAGGGCGCCATAATGAGCCTGAAAGTGTCCATTCCCGATAATAGGCGGACTATCGAGGTAGAGGCGGAAGTAGTCTGGACTAATGATGCCGACAATAAGGATCCCTCCGGCAAGAGATTCTTCTTCAGTGGTTTAAAATTCATCGCCGTCAAAGAGCCTGCGGGGATCCATCTTTCAGAATATCTATCCAGCCTCGGATCTAAAGGGTAGCGGGAAGTGCGGATATGGGCAAGATAAATCCTCCGGAGAAAGTTAAGCTCATAGCCGGGCTCATATCGAACGACGAGGCGCTGCTCGACAAGATGGGCGCGTTGCTTGAGAAGAGACTTAGGAACAAAGTGGATTTCAATAGTCCTGTGATAGACTTTAACTACACCGACTATTACGATAAGGAGATGGGCGGACGGCTTAAGAGAAAATTTCTCAGCTTTAAAAAACTTGTGCGGCTGGAGGGAATAGCAAAGGTAAAGTTGCTCACCAATGAACTTGAAAAGAGATTCCTCGTTGATGGAAAGAGAGCTATCAACATCGATCCGGGCTATATCGATATGGCAAAACTGGTGCTCCTCTCCACAAAGGATTATTCGCATAGGATCCATATAGGGAACGGTATCTTTGCCGAGGTCACTTTGCATTACAAGGATAAGCGTTTTAACTTCTGGCCCTGGACCTATCCCGATTATAAATCTGAAGAGTACACAAGCGTATTCGGGAAGATCAGGGATATCTACAAGAGCGAAAAAGGGGCTTAAAAAGGCATGATAATAAAGAGAAAGAGCCTGATAGTCGGTCTGGTATCGAGCGTCGTCATAGCTCTGGTATTGATAATGACGCTTATCGGATATTTCATCTATCTTGAATTCAAGAGCAGGGAATTTGCTAATGTTTATCAGGAACTTTTGGAAAAAACAAAAGCTAAGGTCTATTCAAGGCACCTGGATATATTCGGCCTCGACGCAAGGATCGAAAATACCGGAGCGCTTAAGGGGAAACCCATAATAGAGGGCGCCATAACCAATAAAGGGTCCAGGGAGATCGTTAATCTGGTATTAAAATTAAGTTTTCTGGACAGGGACAGCGCCTCCATATACGAGATCACGGCGCATCCGCAGGAGCCTGCGCTGGGCAGCACCGTCTTTACCCGTGTTTCGATGCCTCATCTCTACAGCTACGCGCATCCGATAGATTCTCTTAAGCCCGGGCAGACGTTAAAATTCAAGAAGATCATAACGAGCTGCCCGACCGAGATATTTGTAGAGCTCAGGGAGGGCGAGAAACCGACAAAATCATTCGGAAGATGGTCCGGCAAGCTGACCTCTGAAGTCATATCATTAGACCTGTTATAAATGAGAAAAATATATATCGCGGTATTCGCTATACTAGTCTCCGGCGCCCTTCTCTTTATGGGATCGTTCTTTTATCTTGATAAGGAAAAGCATAAAGTATTTTTTTATACGGTAAACATTAACGGGCACGATACTGGAAATATAAAGGTAGATAAGTATATAACCGACGATAAGACCATATATAAGTCGGTGGATTCCGAGCCTTTCGGGCTAAACTTTACGGAGATAAGGTCCAGGATAACCCTAAATGAATTTGGCGCTTTCGTCAGCTATATGAAAGAGAGCGCCTCTAAAGGAGTTCAGGATGTGGTATATTTGGAGAGCTCCGACAAGAATATATCATTTGTGGCAACTTCGAGATCGGAGTTCGCATACCTGACCGGACTCTGAGTAAAAGACGGGACCTTCGTATTCGAAGAAGGCTCCCCGGTGACCTATCTTCCTATACTGGAGATGTACGACTTCAAACTTGGAAGATCGCAGGCGTTCAACGTTTTGACAAATATTTCCACTCTTCTTCCCCCCATGAAAAGACTTCTCACGCTTACATCAATAAAGGACGAATATATCAAGATAGGATCCAGAAGGATAAAGGTCGAGTGCCTTATAATAAAGATAAGGAACTCTCCTCAGGGAATGCTCTGGGTGACAAAGTCCGGCAGAAGCATTGTAAAGATAGAGTTCCCGGACCTGAAGCTTAAGATAACCAGAACGTTCTCTATAAAAAAGGTTAACGAGGTAGGCTGCCCTATAACCAAGAACGATCTTTACGATGAGGAGGCTGTAAAGTTCAACAACAAAAAGATCTTGCTTGAAGGAACTCTCACCATTCCAAAGAAGAGCTCTCCGGTCCCTGCGGTGCTATTGTTGGGCGGAATGAATGGTTCAGACCGCGAGGAGCAGGGGCTCTTTACTCAATTAGCAGGTCGGTTGGGCGAGTCAGGTTTTGTTGTTTTAAGGTTCGACGGACGAGGTATAGGGTCCTCAGGTGGCTCAAGCCTATCGGCCACCAGCGGTGAGCATTACGAAGACAGTATGGCCGCTCTGGATTATCTATTGAAAAGAAAAGAGGTGGACGCCGAAAAAATAGCCATTATAGGACACGGCGAAGGGGCGTTCTTTGCCTCGAAACTTACCCCGGATAAAAAGAATATAAAGGCACTTATACTGATGTCCCCCGTGATATCGCCCGGAGGCGAAACTGGCATCAGCTTCGATAATCTCAATGAGATGGCAAAAAAATTAAAATGGGACGATCAATACTTTAAGCTGGCCATGAAATCCCGCATGGAGACCATAGAAATGGTAAAGAAGTCCAAAGGGGACTGGATATCTCTCCTGAGGATCAGGTGCTTCTTAAAAAAACTTAGGGAGGATCTGGAGATAAACCCCATAGATATCATAAGAAAAGTGGAAGCGCCCGCGCTGATACTACACGGCAAGGAGGATGAGCTGGTTCCCGCCAAGGCCGCATCTACGATAGATAAGGCGCTCGAAGATAGCGGGAACGCCAATCATAAGTTGATATATTACGGATATTTAGGGCATTTTTTCGGTAAGATCACTACAGATGGCCTATCCAGGATGCATTACTCTGTGGATGAGAACGTCCTGTCGACCATAAGCAAGTGGCTCGATGAGAACCTGTCGAAAATAGATTTGACTTTACGTACAGGTTATGATATACTCCCTGTAAATAACGAGAAAGAGGGGGGTGAATAAATTGAAAAAGTTATTTTGTGCGGCAATTATAATTTTATTTGTGATCTCGGTAGTGGGTTTGTCATATGCTGAGACAAGCTACGATACACATAAGGTATCAGGGCCTATGGCGAAGGCAGAGAGAGGGGCAAAGAACCTTCTCATCGGCTGGACCGATATACCGGTATCCGTATGCGAAACTACGATGGATACCAAGAACGCGGCGTTGGGCCTGTCAGTAGGGTTGTGGCAGGGGTTCAAGAAAGCTTTTCCAAGAACTATTTCAGGGTTAGTCGATCTAGTTACATTCGCTATTCCTGATTATGGGAAGAGCCCGGTGAAACCTGATCCACTCACTGAGCCTTCAACGGCAGCCAGTAAATAAAAAGTGCTTTTTTATTCATGCAGGGCTATTTGCTTAAAGCGAATAGCCCTGTTTTTTATACTATTGACTGATATTTAGATATATGCTATCATCCCTATTGCTATGAAGATGAAAGACAGGCTTATAGAGAGAAGGAAGTACATAAGGTTAAAGGCCCCTGTCTCCGTTACTTACACGGCCCCGAATACGGGCGTCGTACATAGTTCGGTGACCAAGGATATATCTGTGGATGGCTTACGGCTGGAAACGAAGGCCGGGGATATAGAGAAAGGCGCCGCGCTGGAATTAAAGCTGGACCTTTACGGTGGTAATAGTCCGGTACACGCAAAAGGCAAAGTGATCTGGGTAAAACAGTTATCTCTGGAAGATGACGCGCCCTGCGACGTGGGCATTGAGCTTACCGAGATAGAGGAAGATAATAAAAATACTTTTCTGAAGTTCTTGTGCGATCTGATATATAACCTACCTAAGGAGAGCGAAAATGTCTAATAAAGGCCTTATAGCTATTATCGCGGTATTCATGCTGTCAGTATTTGCATATGGCTGCTCAATGCTTGAATCCATACCAAGCCCGGGAGAGGTGATGAAATACCCGCTCGGAAAGACCACTTTGAGGGTGGGTATGACCAAGCAGGAGGTTGAATCCAAGTGGGGAAGGCCGGACTCGGTCAGCACCATAGAGGACAAGAAAAGATGGCCGGACCCACGCGAGATGTGGACATACAATCCACAAACCTCATCCATACCGATAGATGCCGACTATCTCTCCAAGACCAGAAAGCTCTACTTCGATGGAAACTACCTGACCGATCAGGAATGATCTGACGAACAGCGGAATATCCCATATCATGTTAAGAATAATGTGCAAATCAAAGATCCATCGCGCGACTATAACCAAGTCGGATCTGCATTACAACGGAAGCATAGGCATAGATAAGAAGCTTCTCAAGGCGAGCAACATATATCCCAACGAAATAGTCCAGGTGGTCAATATAAACAACGGAGCGCGTTTCGAAACCTACGCTATAGCAGAGCCTGCAGGCTCCGGAACTATAGGCCTATACGGCGCTGCAGCCCATCTCGGAAAACCCGGAGACCTCGTAATAATACTATCATACGGCCTGATCGATGACGCAAAAGCAAAAAAAATCAAGCTCATCGCATTAAAGGTCGACAATAATAACAAGATCAAGAGAACGAAATAATAATGGCGTCAATGGAGATAAAACGCTTTCCGGACCCTGTATTGAGAAGAAAGGGCGAGGATGTTAAGAGTATAGGCAAGAGCGAAAAGAAAGTGCTCTCCGATATGGCTGAGACCATGTATCTGAAAGGCGGCGTAGGCCTTGCAGCCATCCAGGTCGGGATTCACAAAAATATGGTGGTCATAGATATAGGTGACGGTATCATGAAGATGGTAAATCCCGTAATATTAAAGAGAGAGGGCAGCGAAGTACAAGAAGAGGGATGCCTGAGCGTTCCGGAGAAATGCATTAACATTAAAAGATCGAAAAAGGTCGTGGTGGACTATCTAAATGAGGACGGCCAGGCGGTCAGACTTTCAGCCGAGGGGCTTCTTGCCAGGGTCGTTCAGCATGAGATAGACCATCTCTTCGGGAAGCTTATAGTCGATTATTTGAGTCCATTAAAAAAGATATGTAACTCCTTGACAACACGTAGATTATGATATATACTTATTGCATTAGTTAAATAGGTACTTAGTGCAAAATATTGAATTTATAGGGTTTTAATGCCATTCAGGGCTTTAGGTAAAGTCTTGAGTGGCTTTTTGTTTGCTGTTGTTTGAGTACGGCAAACAACCCCGCCGCTTTTTGGCGGGATAGAGCGCTATACCATAGAAGGTGGTGAGTGATTTAAATGGCACAGGGAACAGTAAAGTGGTTCAATGACAAGAAGGGTTTTGGCTTCGCAATAGAAGGCGAGGGCTATAAGAGCTTGAAGGAAGGCGATAAGGTCCAGTTCGAGATCGTCAAGGGCCCCAAGGGTGACCAAGCAACAAAAGTTACGAAAATATAAACTAACTTTTGCAGGCTTCACTATAGTAATTGTATAGATATTTTTAAAATCTCTTTTTACCGCAAAAATAAAGATGATTTTTAGTGGGAGGAGTTTTGTTTGCTTATGGATACTTATGAGAAACTAGAGTCACAGATGAAAGAGGCTATGAAGCAGAGAGACAGCCTTAGGTTATCTGTGCTTCGTATGGCGATAGCGGCCGTCAGAAATACAGAGATAGTTAAAAAAGTTAAAAAGCTCGAAGAGGGTGATGTGATACAGGTCATACAGAGGATGATAAAGGAGCACCGGGAGTCTATAGCTCAGTTCGAGAAGGGCGGCCGGACGGATCTCGTGGATAAGGAAAAACTGGAGCTCGAGGTTCTGCAAGGATATGTTCCGAAAGAGATGAGCGAGGAAGAGTTGACGTCTATCCTGAAGGCGGCTGTGCAGGAATCCGGATTCACATCCAAGGCCGACGCGGGTAAAGTCATGAAGATAGTGATGGAGAAAGTAAAGGGAAAAGCTGACGGCAAGATAGTCAACAGGATAGTGATGTCCCTGCTTAAATAAAAGAGGGTATTTCGATGACACAGCTCTCTTACATATTATTAGGTTTAGCCGCAGGCACGCTCAGCGGATTTATGGGACTTGGCGGAGGAATACTGCTTGCGCCGGCACTCGTCTACATATTCGGGTTGACCCAGCATCAGGCCCAGGGGACCTCTTTGGCCGTAATGATCCCACCCATAACTCTCCTGGCCGCTCTTAAGTATTATCACAGTGGCAACGTAAGGCTTGATATAGCCCTATTTGTGGCCATTGGCTTCGTAGCGGGAGGCTTAGCGGGTGCAACTTTGGTCAACTGGGTCCCTGACGCTCTATTGAAGAAGATATTCGGACTGATACTTCTTTTGGTAGGAATCAAGATGTTCGTTTTTACTTGAAAAAGCCTATCGCCTATTGTATATTAAGACCACAAAATCGGCAAAGGAAAGAGGGGTAAAGTGAAAAGGGTATCCTTAGTATTGACAGTGTCCATACTGATAATGTCCGTAATGTTTTCCTCACCTTCCTATGCCGCGGAAAAAGAAGGCTTCGGCACAAAAATTAAGAATTTCTGGATAAATCTATTATCATATCCGGCAAGAGTGACTGAGGAATCCGCCAGCGTCCTGGCCGATACGACGAAGAACGGGGTCGGCGTAGTCACGAACGAGATCAAGAGAGTCGCTGAAGTCGCTACCGGTGATGTGGCAAAGACCAAAGAGCTTATAACCGAGCCGATAACGGGGACTACTGAAACTGTCGTAAAAGCTGCCGAGGATGTCATGAAGATCCCCTCGGAGGCGGCTAAAGAAGATACGGCGGCCCCGGCGGCAGAAACCGGTCAATAATATAAGGAAAGAGCCATATTTTTCTTTACAAAAGGGAGTATGGCTTTTTTATATAGATCTAATAGATGAGAAGTAAAACATTAATATTGGCTGTGATCGTGGCCGCTACGGTATCCGTCACGATACTTTTGCACGATCCGGTCTCTGCTTTACTGTACAGAGTAAGAGAGCCTTTCTTCTTGCGCCCCATAATCTCTGGCTCCTCCCAGATCATAGTGCGTAACGATGCGCATGGCGATGGCGAATTTGGGACAAAGAGGCGCAACGGCCGTTCACATAGCGGCATAGACATGCTGGCTCCCGTAGGGACGCCCGTATACGCGGCCAAGAGCGGGATAGCCTTCAGGGGCGAGGTTCCGACCGGGTACGGGAAGTACATAATGATATATCACCCGGATGGATACCAGACGTACTACGGGCATCTATCCGACTGGGTTGCAGCATCGACTAAACATGTGCGCCGCGGCGAGCTTATAGGGTATGTCGGAAAGACGGGCAACGCGGCATCCAAATCGATGCAGCCGCATCTACATTTTGAGATCAGATTTAACGGGGAGCCTCAGGATCCCCGCAGGCTAATGAAATAATACCATACATGGAGGGTTACTGATGAAGAAGATAATCTTATTCGCGTTATTGGTGATCGTCTCTGCGGTCCTCTTCGGTTGCGGCGAAACGGTTTCCGGGGTAGGCAAGGACGTGAACAGGATGGGTCGTGGAGTAAGTACGTTCTTCTTCAGGCAGCCGTAGCATGCCTGCTAGACTCAGGGATAGCGGCAACATAACTATCCTGGATATCGAAGGGAATGTCGATATCAATTCCTCCGACATCATAGAGAGCGTCGGCTATCTTTTGAATTCCGGCAAGTGTAACTTCATATTTAATCTGGAGAATGTCAATCTGGTGGACTACAGCGGGCTATCGGTGCTCGCGATAGCTTACAAGAACGTCCTGAACCATAAAGGCAAGGCGAGGTTCATTAATGTGCCGGCGCAGGTAATAGAGCTATTTAAGATGGTTAAGCTGGAGAACGTCTTTGAGACCTATGCGGATGAGGAGAGCGCCATCAAAAGTTTTTATGAGGAGAGCGCGGAACTGGCTCATCTAAGACGCAGGTTCAAGAGACTCGACATGCATCTGAAGGTAAGGTACTGGGTAGTCGGGTCCCAGAAGAGGCCCAAGATCTTTGAAGGCGAAGTGGTCAATATGAGCGCGGCGGGACTATGCATATTCTCCAAATACACGTTCCCTGTGAATAGCCAGCTGGAGATAGGGCTCATCCATCGCGGTGAAACAAAGTTTTTGGATGCTTCGGCCAGGGTGATATGGATCGCGGATAAAGAATTACAACCTCACTTTTATCCCGGAATGGGAGTCGCATTCGTCAATCTGTCCCAGGAGAACGAAAAGCTCATCATAGATTTTATCGACAAGAACATAACCCACAGAGTAGAGCCTCCATTATAATGGAATCAAAAAGCGAAAAAATATTATCCGCCATCAAGGATGGCAAAAAGAATTTTTCGCGCGCAGATCTTTCCGGAGCCGAGATATTCGACGCAAACCTTGAGGGATCCGAGCTTGTCGGCGCTGATCTTTCGCGCTCGGACCTGACGCACTGCAACTTAAGAGGCGCCGATCTCACTAAAGCAAAATTGGTAAATTCGAGGCTTTGGAACGCCGATCTCACAGGGGCAAATCTTAACGAAGCCGATCTTACGGGTGCAGATCTTTCCAATGCATGCCTGTATAACACCAAATTATGGCATGCCGACATTAAGGACGTTAAGTCTTTATCTCTGAGGAACTTTTCGCTCCAAGCGAAACTCAATGTTGGTGCTAAAATAGATGAGAGCGGACTACTATCCTCAGAGGAGTCGTATAGAGCATTAAAAAATTATTTTCTTCATAATGGCATGTATAACGACGCGAGCTGGGCAGCATTTAAGGAGAAGAGCATGGAGAGGTTGATGCTCAAGAAGAGCCGTTCCTGGCATTATATTCCGAGCCTATTCATGGACATATCCTGCGGCTACGGAGAGAAGCCGCACAGAATAGTCCTTTCAGCCTTATCGACCATATTAGGATTCGCTATTTTATTCTGGTCTTTAAGAGGCGTCGAGAATGCTCGTAATCCGACAGATATATTGACCTGGAGCGACTATCTATACCATAGCGCCGTAACGTTTACCACTGTTGGTTACGGCGATATCATACCTAAAGCGTCTTCTCTTTTTAGGCTTATGGCCGCAACCGAAGCGTTCCTTGGGGTATTCCTGACAGGCCTATTCATATTTACCCTCGCGCGCAAGTACTCGGCGCGATAGACTCTTATCCCGATAAAAAACATATAAAAAATGGATAAGCTAAAACTCATACATAGTGCGATTAAAAATTTTGAAGGCGCGTTAACCAGATGCGCGATATGTCCTCGCAGATGCGGCGTAGATAGGACTGCCGGAAAAATAGGATACTGCAGAGCGCCGATAGATCCTGTTGTCTATAGTTACATTCAGCATCATGGCGAAGAGCCCGCGCTATCGGGATCTAAAGGCTCCGGCA
>JAPLMH010000003.1 GCA_026387135.1 Candidatus Omnitrophota bacterium
CTTATGTATTCACTCGTCTCTTCTCTATTTAGCGGCTCCAGATGGAAATGAAATACCACTCTCTGCCTGAACTGCTCTAGCTTGGGCATGGCGAGCTTCTTCTTAAGATCAGGTTGTCCCAAAAGTATTATCTGGATCAGCTTTTCTGTTTCGGTTTCGAGATTAGAAAGCATCCTCACCTCTTCAAGCACCGAAGGCGAAAGATTCTGAGCTTCATCTATGATGACGACGACATTCACGTCTTTAGAGGCCTGCTCAATGAGATACTTATTGAGCGCTGACAATAGATGCGTCTTGGATGTAGATCTATACTCTATGCCAAGATCCTCCAGGATGGTTGTGAGGAGCTCTTTCTTGCCGAGATGCGTATTGAGCACAAGAGCGACTTTCGTGGTCTTGTCGAGCCTGTTCAGAAGAGTCCTGCAGACGGTGGTCTTGCCCGAGCCTATCTCTCCCGTGATAACGACGAAGCCGTTCCTTTCGCTGATGGCAAGAAGCAGGCAGTTGAGCGCCTCTTCGTGCTTGGCGCTCGGATAGAAGAACTTCGAATCCGGCGTCATGTTGTAGAATTTCTCGTACATGCGTAGCCCCCTAACTTCCTAAGAATACGTTAAAGATTATCACTATCAACAAGACTACACCGGTAGCAATAGATATGCCTGTAAACCGCGTGCGTTTCAGTTCTGCCGCTTTAATATCGGTCTCGGTGATGATCTTTGAGATCGCGCCGAATATAGGCAGGTCAAAGAACGCTCTGGCCTCATCGACTCCGAGGAACGAATGATCAAATAGCTCCACAAGGCATATCAATCCTACGCCGGCGCAAGCACCGAATAGGATGCCCATGAGAAGCACTATGGGTTTATTCGGCCATGATGGCTTCAAGGGCAGTCTTGCAGGATCTAGGATAGTGTAACGGATACCTTCCTTCGAAGCTGCCAGACGCTGGGTGATCTTGGCTGTCTCCAGGCGCTCCAAGAGAGTATTGTAGAGCTTCTGGTTTACGGTCTGGTCTTTAGCAGTGGCCTGATCGACCTTATCCAGAAGAAGCAGTTTGTAAAGCTTTTCATTTGTGGTAGATGTCGCCTTTGTCCTGTTCGCGCCGTCAGCGGAAGCTTCTGTCGCAGGGCTCGTAAGCTCCTCTTTCATCTGCTTAAGCTCATCTCTCATCGACTTTAATTCATTGTCCGAACCACCCGCTACAGCAGATGCCGAGACGCTATAATTGCCGCGCTCTACGTCTTCTTTTACTGAAGCTATCTTCTTCTTAAGCTCTATTACGAGGGGATGCTTGTCTGTGGAATCCACCAGGAGCTTATTGAGCTGATCCTGCATATCGGCTATCTCTGATTCTTTGATCTTCTTTTGAAATAGATTGACCTGATCGTTTATGAAGACGACCGCGTCTTCGGTCTCTTTGGTCTGCTGTCTTAAGTTCTCCGCGATGAATATATCTGTGATAGTCTTCACAATGCTGAATGACTCGGGGGCATCCTTATCCGCGTAGGAGATACTGATGATATTAGTGTACGGTTTACGCACATCTACTTTAATGCGGCGGCGCAGGTTTTTGACGAGCTGTTCGAACTGCCACTGATTTCTGACATCCTTGGCGAGATTGAGCGTCTTTATGAGCTGCTGTATCCTGTCCCATCCGAGTATCTGTTCGCGAAGCACTCCTAACCGCTGGCCTGTGCTGGTGGAGATGGCCAGGTCCTGGATGAGCGGATTTCCCACCCTGCCCTCTTCTACCATTATCAGCGTGGATGACTCATAAACCTTAGGTATCAGATTGCCGGCGATGACGCCGCCCACTATACCTATAATAACGGGTGCAATGAAGAACCACTTGCGTCTAAAAAATATCTTTAAGTACTCTGCCGGCTGCTTCTGTGTTGTAGTGTTTGTATCCATTAATTGATCTCCTTTATAGTGCTAACGCAGCGCCTGCTGCCGCTGAACCGGCTGCCGAGGCGACAGTATCTGTGACCGGCCTTATGATCTGGATCACCTTGGCTATGGTAGTAGTCGGCACATACAGAACATCTCCGGGCTTCATATCCAGGTTGCACTTCAGGTCACCGCCATACAATAATTCATACACATTTACATAAATAACTTTGCCTTTTCCTTTTCTAGCCGGCGAGATCAGGCGGCATTTCCTCGTGGATGAAGCCTGATTCGGCAGGCCCGCCTGCACGATAGCCTCGAGAATAGGTATTGTATTGCCCTTCATGAAATATTTTCCGGGCCTGTTCACTGCGCCTATAACATAGTAAACCTTGCTCAGGTACTGCAGTATCTGGACATTGACCTCAGGCTCAATGATGTAGTCTGATAATACTGCGGCCAATCTCTCCTGCAGCTGAACTTTGGTAAGGCCTTCAACAAATACGTCTCCTATAAACTTATATTCGATCTTTCCTTCAGCTGTAACTATATACTTACCGCTAAACTCCGGATGCCTTCTAACCTCTACTTCAATGACATCATCCGGCCCCAGGGTGTATTTGCTGGCCTCCGCTACTGTGGTCGGAGGCTGCATTACGGCCGGGATCCTGGATAGATTGACATCAACAGATGTCTTTGTCTCGGTAACGGCTCCCGATTGGACCATATTGACCTGGGCATCCGAAGGATCGGGCTGTACTGCCTGCACTGCGGCAGCCTGGGCATGGCCATAGCCGCATAATATAGGTAAGGACAAAGATGCCCCTAAAACAAGAATAGCAATAAGTGTAGCTTTTGTAAGGTTCATAACAGTATCTCCTCCCTCGTTTCCGTATTCATAACTACTTTCATAGAATTTTCTGATATCTTCCATATCTTCCTTAAGATAGAACCTCCATCCGCGCCAATCGCGCCTGGAACGCTTTATCTTGCCCATCTTCTCCCAGCGCATAATGGTCCTCGGTGTAACGCCGATATACTTCCCCACCTCTGTGATGGTCAATCTACCGTTCATTCTTGAATCCTCCTGATTGATTTATGTTAAAATAACTTTGTCCATGAAACACTATGACAAGCATGTACATACATGTATAAGCATAATCTGTGCCAGCTAATTTAAGATGATGCATGCCCTCCATGAAAGCCAGAGTGTGCACTTTAATGGACACATGCACACTTTTAGTGGACATGTTAGGAATGAGAAAAACAAAAGTTGCTTTTTATAGACTTAATGATAGAATACTTCCTATGCAACATAAATTTTCGCATCGACTGAAATTTATGCAAAAGATGGCCCTCTCCCCCCAGATGAGGCAATCCATCAATATGCTGGGCATGTCTGTTACCGACCTCGCCGAATATATAGAATTTGCCGCGACACAAAATCCATTTTTACAGAAAATACTGGAGAATAAGGCCGCTGATA
>JAPLMH010000029.1 GCA_026387135.1 Candidatus Omnitrophota bacterium
CGAAACGTCTTTCTCGACATCCGTAACATATAGAAATCCGTTCTTCTCGAGGCCTATATTGACGAACGCCGCCTCTATCCCCGGCAATACCGATTCGACCTTGCCCTTATAGACATTTCCTACCAAGTTTACGGTATCTGCCCTCTCTATATAGAACTCTTCTATCTTTTTGTTATCCAAAACCGTGACGCGCTTTTCGTGCTGCTCGACGTTAATATATATCTCTCTTGACATATTCTATCCTATCTCTTCGGCTTTAGTGATCTTTACGCCTTCCGGCAAATTACTATTCAATGATTCAATAAATACGGCAGGCCCGACCTTATTCGACATGTGAACGGTCAACGTCTCATCGAAGCTCTCGACGCCTAACTTCAAAGCTCTACCGGTGTTTATCTTTAAATGCGGACTGAAACCCTGGGTCATCGTAACAGGAAGGTTGGCTCTACGAAGAGCTCTCTGAAAGAGCCTCATGAGGTCAAGATGAGATATGAATCTCATATCGCCTCTCTTTTGAAAAATCGAGTCTATCTTCAATACCTACTTGATCTTTCTCTTCTTAATCGTCTTTTGCCATTCTTCCTGGCTTAATTCGTAATTGGGATTATATGCTTTATCGGGAAGCGGAACATCCGATAGCTGCTTATCCTTCTTCATGATCTTAACGGTCACGAAGAATATGAGCTCTATCTTCTGCTTCATCTTATTCTTCTTATTGAAGAGCAACCCCACAAAAGGCACGTTCTCCATCATATCGCCTATTATCGGAAGCGTATTCTTCCCGTCGACGATCCTCTCTTTTATGAGGCCGCCGATAAATATGGTGTCGCCGTCCTTTATCATGACTTTCGTATTCGCCTGTCTTGACGTGAATACAGGCGCGACGATGCCGTTGGCGGCGTCTATAGTATCGTACTTTAAGAGGTCGCTGATCTCAGGGACTATATCCACTACTATCTCGCCCTTATCGTTTATGTGCGGCGTGACCTTCAGTTTTGTGCCGAGATCCTTCGCTTCGTAACCGGTGATCTCGATCTTGCCGGTGGTAGCGTTCCTCTCGTACTTGGGCATATTGAGCGTCTGGCCCACAAGTATATTCGCTTCACTGTTATTCAGCGTAGCTATGCGGGGATTCGATACTACATTAGTCTGCGCTCTCTGCTTTAACAGTTCAAGAACGGCGCTGAACTGCGAAAAATCGAGCGTCCCGAAGCTGAATGTGTCTTTAAATATATCCTGGGAATAGTCGACGTATGGGAAGCCTTTTGCGTAATTGGTATCTACGGGCCTAGCGGGATATTCACCGGGTGTTGTCGTCGTCGTTACTCCGGTAAGAGCATTTGTAGCGGTAACTGACTCGGCAGTCGTCTGCACTAAAGGCGTATATTTTTCAAGCAGTTTACTATCCGACTTAAAATAGTCAAAAGGAAATGTTGTCGGCCGCTTGGCGCCGCTTACTTCAAACTTCACGTTCCAGTCTATACCTATCCTCTCATCATCGCCAAAGACCGTCTCTATGATCCTGGCCTCTATCAGGACCTGCTCCGTCTCTTTATCCAGCTTTTCCAGTATCTGGGCGACCCTGTAGACGTTCGTGGGGATATCGGTCACTATAAGCATATTGGTCCGCTCGTCGTATTTCACTTTGCCCCTGGATGAAACTATCTTCTTTATTGAGGCTACGAGGTCCTTGGCCTTGCCGTAATTCAGGCTCATAGCCTGTGTTATAACCTCCTCCTGTTTCAGTTTATCGAGCGTCACCACGCGGATTATATCGCCCTCTCTCTCATAAGAGAAACCGTAATTACGCACTATTACGTCGAGAGCGACCTTCCACGGTTTATCCGTAAGCCTTAGGTCTATTACACCTTTAACGTCAGGGGCCGCCACAATATCTACGCCGGCCACTTCCGATATGTAGGAGAGTACTGTCCTTATGTCAGCCCCTTTAAAGTTCACTGTGATATTTCCCGGAGTGACCTGGCTCGGTTCCTCGATGGGTGCGGGCGGCGCTACAAGTTCTTTTACTTCTGTCTTTGGAACCTCAGTTTGCACTGCCTCTGCCTTCGGAGCTTCTACCTGGGGAGCCTCCACTTTAGCAGTCTCTACTTGAGGAGCTCCTGTATCTTTAACTTCCTCTGCGGCAAACAGAGCCAGAGGCGCTATTAAAAATAGTATCAGAAATATGGTTGACAGTCTCTTCATTTTATCTTTCGCTTCTTAACGTTCTTCTGCCATTCTTTCTGATTATAGTCGTAATTTGGCTTATAGGATTTCTCAGATAACGGCACATCTTTTAATGTCACCCCCGACTTCATCAGCTTTACTGTTATAAAGAATATGAGCTCGGTCTTCTGTTTTACCTTCTCCTTCTTCGAGACCAATAATCCTATGCCCGGCACATCTCCCAGGATATCTCCTATGAACGGGATGGGCTTCTTAACATCCACTATATTCTCTTTTATCATGCCGCCTATGAATATGGTATCCTGGTCCTTTATCATGACCTTTGTATTCGCCTGACGTGAAGAGAATACGGGAGCCACGATACCGCTCTTGGCGTCTAAGGTATCATATCTTAAAAAGTCGCTTATCTCAGGGGCTATATCCACCGTGATCTCATTCTTTTCATTTACATGAGGCGTTACCTTTAATTTGATGCCCAAATCCTTCGCGTCGTAGCCGGAGACCTCCATCATGCCGGTGGTGGAGTTCCTTTCATACTTTGGCATATTTATGGTCTGCCCCACTATTATGAAGGCGGGATTATTATTCAGCGTGGCTATACGTGGATTCGAGACTACATTGGTATCGGCACGCTTCTTTATCATCTCTAACACGGCTCTAAACTGTGAGAAATCTAGCGTGCCAAATGTAAATGTATTTTTGAATATATCCTGAGTGTAATCGACATACGGGAATCCTTTGCTTCGGGAGCCAAGACCATCGGCGCCATTAGGATAGTTAGCGGTAGTAGTTGCTCCGGATGCGCCGGTAGTTGTTGAAGTTTCAGTACTGCCACCCGTCTGCACCAACGGTGAGAACTTATCAAGATATTTATTATCCACGTTAAAATAGTCGAACGGGAATGTTATCGGCCTCTTCGCTCCGCTAGCCGCTATCTTTATATTCCAGTCTATCCCCATCCTCTCATCATCTTCTAAGACCGTCTCCAAAACCCTTGCCTCTATAAGGATCTGGTCGGTCTCCCTGTCGAGCCTCTGTATTATCTGACCGATCTTATATACGTTGGTCGGTATGTCCGTCACCAGGACCATATTGGTCCTGTCATCGTACAGGACATTGCCTCTCTCCCCGACCATGTCCTCAATAGCGCCGACTATCTCTTTAGCCTTGCCGTAGTTTAGAGGAAAGGCCTGCGTTACGGCCTCTTCCTGCTTTAATTTATCGAGAGTCACGACCCTGATAATATCTCCGTTCCTCTCATACGCGAAACCGTAGTTGCGCACTATGATATCGAGCGCGACCGTCCATGGTTTGTCGGTAAGCTTCAGATCTATTATGCCTTTGACGTCGGGGGCTGCGATCACATCAACGCCCGCCACTTCAGATATGTAAGATAGGACCGTTCTGATGTCCGCGCCCTTAAAGTTTACGGTGACATTGCCGGGTTGGAGCTCTGCAGGCTCTTCTTCTTTAGCAGTGGCTTCAGGAACAGGCGCTTCTGGAACAGGAGTCGATACAGCCGGCGCTTCAGGAAGAACGGCTGCGGGAGCAACAGCTTCAGGAACAACGGCTGCAGGAGCAACAGCTTCGGGTTCTTTGGTATCAGGGATTTGAGCCGGAGCAGGAGCTTGTACGCCGGGAGCCTCTACTGTGGGAGCTTCTACTATACCCTTCTCGTCGGCGGCGATACAATTTAGCGACAGAAAGGCCACCATAATGAATGATATGGATAGCCTATTGATCGTTCTGTTACTCGCCAACTTTAATTCCTTTTTCGTCCTGCAAATTTAATGTATAAACTTTTCCGTCTATCGAAAGCTCGACCGTCTTTCTAGATATCTTCTTTATCTCGAGAATGCCGAACTTATCATTCTCTTTCACCATCTGTCCGTTCAATATAGCGATATTCTTTCCCGAAGGCCCCATCGCTATACCCTCGAGGAGAACATCCTGTATGTTGACTATCCCCTCGAGTCCGGCAGGACGACCTCCCTTATCCTGCCCTATCAGGGGAACGAACGGATCGCGTTTGCCCTTCGCTTCATATCCGGATATCGTCCCCGGCATTATAAACGAAAGCGCGGTCGCAACCACCGCCATCACTATAATAATATACACTATTTTTCTCTTCATGGCACTATTTATTTTCCGAAAGCAGTATGTATGTACAGACCATCAGCTCCACATCATGTTTTCTGGGGCTCGCTTTATTGGCCTTTATATCTATATCCACCACTTTCATAAATCTATCGGCGTTCTCCAGGCTGTTGAGGAAATGGCCAAGCTCATGATAGCCGGACTTTGCCGTTATCAATATGGGTATCTCGCGGTATATCTGGCTCTTCTTGGAGGACTTATCATCCTTAAAGTAAGACATGGCCGGCACTATACCTACTATCTTTATATCGGATGCCTTTACCATATTCGAGAGATCTTCCAAAAGTGCCGGTATCTCCTGCTCGGCCGGAAGCTTCTTCTCGTAAGACTCTACCTTCTGAGTGCGCTCTTTTAAACCGTTCTTAAGGCTTTCGAAATCCTTTATCACGACCCGGGCGGATCTCAGCTCCGACTTGATCTTGCCGGTCTTGGCGGTAAGATCAAAGACCCTGATGACCTGCGGAAAGAAAACAAAATAGAGATAGAGAGCCGCGGCCGCCAAAGCTGCGCAGATGGTCAGCAATAGAACTTGAGTCTGCTTATTCTTCAGATCTATGTTCTTAAAATCGACGCTCTTAAGATCGTCTATTATATTCATAGTCTTGCCTTAAATAAGCAGGTTATCTTAAAGGTCATTATCTCCTGGTCGTCCACCTTCTCTCTCTTGATGGTGCCAAGTTCTATATCGCTGAAATCGGAATAGAAGTCCGGATCGTCCTTCAGGCTCTTTATGAAGCGCCCTATCAATGCAGTCCCTTCCTCGCCCATACTGGAGGCCGCTCCGTAGAGAATAAGATATCGGGATATGGCTTCCTCCGTCGCCTGGGGGCTCTTCTTCTTGGCCGAACCTGCGTCGGCGGACTTAGTAACACTGGAGACCTTCTCGTCGTACTCCAACTCCGTAAGCCATATGCCCGGGGTCATGGAATCGCTTAAGGCATTAAGTTTCTTCTCCCAGCTGAACCGCTTGACCATAAGCTCGTCTATGGCGGCCACTTTTTTATTGGTGGTATCCACCTGAGCTTTAAGCTTTTCGGTTTCCAGTTTTTTAGGTAATATATCCTTATATTCGCGGGACAGGGACTTAAAGGTCGTGCCGGTCATAACGCCCATAAAAAAGAGTATGACCTGGATGACCAATATCACGCCGACTGCCCACGCCGCTATGCCGATCAACGGCAGGCTGGGCATGCTCATTTCGGAAACGTCCATGATCTCCGAGGAGCGCTTCTTCTTCTTGCTCTCTTCCGGAAGTAAGTTTATCTCTATCATAGATCCTTCATCACCTTAACGCTAAGCCTACAGCGACCGCGAAAGAGCTCTTCATCTTCTCAATATATTCCATATCAAGACCGCTCCGGGACTTATTCAAAGATTCCAGCGGATCCCAGAGAATAGGCTTCGATTCGAATGCCTCCTGGAAGAGCACTTCAAGGCCGAAGACGGCCGAAGACCCTCCGGATATGCATATTTCATCCACGCCCCTTCCGCTCTGATTCTCATAATAATTCAGCGAAAGGCGCGTCTCATCCAGAATGTTATTCGTTACGCCCTTTGTGCATGCTATTATATCCTGCAATTTATCCTTGGGAGAGAGCTTTATCTCTTCCGCATTCTTTAAATCTATGCTCAATGCCCTGGAGATCGCTTGACTGAAATCATTTCCCCCTATAGCTATATCCCTGGCGAAACACAGCACTCCATCCCTTACTATGCCCACATTCGTAACGCTGGAACCTATATTGAGAAGCGCTGCCGTCTTGCCGGCGGCAGTGCGGGAAGGGCTCCTTAAAAAAGCGTTGGCTGCGGCAAAAGTATCTACGTCCACCACGCTTACCGAAAAGCCGCTCTCCTCGGCGATAGATACTTTATTCATCACGAAATCCTTCTTGGCGGCGACAAGCAATATCTCAAGCTTGCCCTCCTTATCGTTCTTCCTGAGTATCTGATGATCGACCATGCAGTCATTTATCGGGAACGGCACATGCTTCTCCGCTTCAAATCTTATGGCGCCCTTCAATTCATCATCTCTCATCTTGGGCATCGATACGAATCTGACTATGACGGAAGGGCCTGAAACGGATATGGCGGCATCTTTAGCGGTGACATTTATCTCGCCCGACAGAGATTTTATCGCTTCTATAAGCGGCTCCCGGACGGATCCGGACGCCTTCTTCATCCCCAGGCATATTAGGCTCGAACTCTCACCTGATGAGGCGACCTCAACAATCTTCACGGACGAGCTGCCTATGTCAAGGCCCACTCTGTTCTTTGCCTTGACACGATCTTTTTTTCCAACGCCAAAGTTCATCATTTTTTATTTTTCAGGATATGTGCGGGAACCGCTTAAGGCAGCTTGTGCCCTTCATCTTCTTTAGAGCAAGTGACCTGCGGCCGCCCGCCGACTTCATGAAAAGCATAGGTTCCGCCGCTCGGACATACAGGCCTGCCGCCCTTGATGTGAATACTGTATATCGCGTCTGCATCCGATTCCGATATGGCCGCTCCCGGGGAAATATTTTCGTCCAGCACCCATTGGTCGATGGCGGCATCTATCTTGGTGAGATTGGCTATACAGGTCGTCTGCTTTGATTTTTTGCTTGACGTAAAATAATTAGGAAGGGCGATGGCGACAACGATCCCGATTATCACAACCACGATCATTATCTCTATGAGAGTGAATCCGCTATTGGTCTTCTTTATCATAGTATATTATTTATTGCATATAAAGTTATCATAATAGTGAGATAAAGTCAAGGGTAGTACGAAAAAAAATAGGGACTAACCCATTCAGGGATAGTCCCTATTTTTTTAAACCCCACTATTTAGCCACCAGCAGCAGCTGTTGACAATGTGTGAGTCGCGTTTCCATCAGGACAAACGGGATCGGCATTAGGAGCCGTCAACACATAGTCCTTATGGTTACATTGCGGCATCGCCTTCAGATAAGCCGGGATCAACTGTGCCGCTGTCGGCGCAGTACCCTCATCGCCACCACTATCGAGCGCCCATACCTGGATCGCCCCCTGGATCTGTTTCAGGTTAGCGATACAAGCATTTCTCTGCGCGGTAGTCCTAGCGTTAACGAAGTTCGGAATGGCTATCGCCGCCAATAAACCTATAATTGCGACTACTATCATTATTTCTACAAGCGTAAAGCCTTTTTTTCTTAGCATATAATTCACCTCCCCCCTCCGTTATCGGATCGATTTATAAATAAAAAATCCAGAAAGACCCTTTTAAAAACTTACTTTCTATTCACTTACAGGTCTTGCTGGAGAATCTTCCAACCATATATATTATAGCATTTTAAAACAGATCTCTTTCTCTATCAAGACCCCTACACTATTAAGTATACCCTATGAATTTAGCTTTGTCAAGGCTTGGCACCTACGTATATTAACCCGAAACTACCTGGGTAAGCTTGAATATAGGCAGGAACATACATATCACTATTGTGCCTATGACCACCCCTAAAAAGGCTATTATAAGCGGTTCTATGAGGCTAGTAAGACCGCTTACGGTGGTGTCAACCTGTTCATCGTAAAAATCCGCTATCTTTGAGAGCATCTTTTCGAGCTCTCCGGATTGCTCCCCTACCGAAACCATCCTGACTACCATGGACGGAAAGATCTTAGACCTGGCGAGGGGCTCGGCTATGCTCTCTCCTTCGAGCACATTGGTCCTCACGGTCTCTACGGCATGCTCTACCGCCTTATTGCCGGACGTCTTACCTACTATCTCGAGAGAATTCAGTATGGGAACTCCGCTTTTAATAAGGGTGGATAATGTCCTGGTAAATTTGCTTATCGCGACTTTTGTAAAGAGAACGCCGAATATCGGTAATTTGAGCAGGATCGAGTCGTATTTTAGCCGCCCCTTCTCGGATTTTACATATCTTGTCACTAAAAATACCGCTATGGCAATGACTATAACCACGGCAGGAAAATATTTCTGTAAGGTATCGCTTATGGCTATCAAAACTGCCGTCGGTTTCGGCATGTCGGCTCCAAATCCTGAGAATATATTTTTAAATACCGGTATTACCTTTAAAAGCAAAAGGAGCGTTATGCCAACAGCCATGCCGCTTACAACTGCGGGATATATCAAGGCCGAGGTTATCTTCTTCTGGAGACTGCTAGTCTTTTCCAGATATAGCGCCAGCCTGTCGAGTATCTCATCGAGCATGCCGCTCGACTCTCCGGCCTTTACCATGTTCACGAAAAGCGGAGAAAATACTTTCTTATGTTTGCTGATGGCATCGGAGAAGCTTGAGCCTGTCTCAACATCGTTACGGATCTTCGATATTATTTCACCGAAAGTCTTGTTCTCTATCTGGTCGCCCAGTATATCGAGAGCCCCGACCAGCGGTATGCCGGCGTCTACCATGGTGGCCAATTGCCTCGAGAATATCACCAGGTCATCGATCTTGATCTTCTTCTTGCCGAATGACATGGCGGAGAATTTAGTCTTACTCGCTTCGCCGACCGATACTATTATCAGCCCTTGTTTGCGCAGCATCTCAACTGCGGAAGCGTAATCGGCTGCCTCAAAAAATCCTGTGACGGCCTTGCCCGAATTATCTTTGGCGGTATACTTAAAATTTGGCATATCTTGATCAATCCTCCGAAGTGATCCTTAACATCTCCTCGATCGTTGTAACGCCTTTTATGCAATTCTCCAGCGCATTATCTCTCAACGTCATCATGCCCTGTTCTTTGATCGCATACTCCTTGATCTGATCGCTCGACGCTCTCTTCATTATCAGGTTCCTTATGGGATCGTCTATCAAAAGGGTCTCAAGTATCCCGACCCTCCCGTAATATCCCGTATCGTTACAGCGCGAGCACCCCTTGCCTTTATAAAAATTCTTTATGCCGCTCT
This sequence comes from Candidatus Omnitrophota bacterium, assembly GCA_026387135.1. Taxonomy (GTDB): domain Bacteria; phylum Omnitrophota; class Gorgyraeia; order 2-01-FULL-45-10; family 2-01-FULL-45-10; genus 2-01-FULL-45-10. Next base: position 9,229 of record JAPLMH010000029.1, read on the forward strand.
TCTTAAGTATCCCGGGATCTATTCCCAATCTCTGAAGGACGTCCGGAAGCATCTCCATCTCTTCTTTGCAATTTTCGCATATCTTTCTCATGAGCCTCTGGGCCGAAGACATTATAAGGCTCGACGCCACAAGGAACGGCTCGACGCCCATATCTATGAGCCTCGTTATCGCGCCGGCGGCATCATTGGTATGCAGAGTGCTCAATATAAGCTGCCCGGTAAGAGACGCCTTTATAGCTATATCTGCCGTCTCAAAATCACGGATCTCCCCCACCATTATTATGTCGGGGCTTTGCCGCAATATTCCTTTTAACCCTACAGCGAAGGTCAATCCGATCTCGGGCCTGGCCGGTATCTGCGTAACCCCTTCAGTCTCGTATTCTACGGGATCCTCGAGCGTTATGATGTTGCGATCCGGTGTATTGAGCTGGCTTATTATGGAATAGAGCGTTGTGGATTTACCGCTTCCCGTCGGGCCGGTGACGAGTATCATCCCGTAGGGCCGGTCAAGCGCCATCCTGAACATCTTTAAAGGTCCGGGCAAAAATCCCAGTTTTTCCAATCCTATGCTCACACTCGATTTGTCCAGGATCCTCATGACAACTTTTCCGCCGAAGGTTACCGGCAGGATGGAGACCCTGAAATCTATCTCTTTGCCTTCGTAGTTTATCTTAAAACGTCCATCCTGCGGCATTCTGGTCTCGGTGATGTCGAGCCTGGACATTATCTTCAATCGCGCTATTATGGCATTCTGGTTCTTCTTCGGCAGAGTAAGGACGTCGTGAAGGCTGCCGTCTATCCTGTATCTTACTTTCAGGAATTTTTCGCACGGCTCGATATGGATGTCCGACGCCCTCTTCTTTATGGCCTCGTTCAGTATAAGGCTCACAACCTTCACTATCGGAGCCTTCTGGCTCTCTTCCGTGATCTCACTGATATCTATCTGCTCTTCTTCGACGACCTCCATATCGTCTTCAGGATTTATGCTCTCCAGTATCTTTGAGATCTCCTGCACATGCGCAGTGGCCCCGTAATAGGAATTTATCGCTTCCTTTATGTCGCTTTCAGAGGCGATGGCGATGTCCACTTTAAAATGCGTTATCATCTTTATATCGTCTATCGCGAATACATTTAACGGGTCCGACATGACCACCGTGAGGACGTTCCCTATCTTGGATAGCGGCAGAACGGAATATTGCCGCGCGATCTTTTCGGGGATCAGCTTCAGCATCTCCTTATCTATCTTGTATTTTGATATGTTGATCGGAGGGGTATCCAATTGCGCGCTCACCGCGACCATAAGGGACTTCTGAGATATGAGGTTCTGATCGACTAGTATCTTGCCTAAGTTTTCTCCCGATATCTTCTGTATTTCTATGGCCTTATCAAGGTCTTTCTTCTTTATGAGATTTCCTTTTATCAGGATATCGGTCAGTTTTTCTCTTAAAGATAACGCCATATTCTACCCCGCCTCAAGATCCTGGTTGCCAACCGTGACGCGCACGACTTCATCGAGTGTCGTAACGCCTTCTAAAACTAAAGCAATGCCGTTCTCTCTGAGAGTCTTCATGCCTTCCGATCTGGCAGCCTCGAGTATCTTATATTCCTGAGCGCTCTCCAGAATAAGCGCTTTTATCTTCGGTGTGAGCATCAGGATTTCTATCAGAGCGGTCCTTCCTTTGTAACCCGTCTTGCGGCATAGATCACAGCCCTTGCCCTTGTAGAGGAGAGCTTTCTTACCGCCGGTCTTTATTCCGAAACTTTCGGCTACATCGGAGTCCAGTTCATACGATTCCTTACAATTGGGACATATCTTTCTGACCAACCTCTGCGCCCCTACGAGTATAATGGAGGATGTCATCAGGAATGGCTCAACGCCCATGTTTATGAGCCTGGTCACGGATCCGGCTGCGGTGGTCGTGTGGAGTGTGCTCAATACCAAGTGTCCGGTAAGCGCCGCCTTGATCGCTATATCCACCGTCTCAAAATCACGTATCTCGCCTATCATTATTATGTCGGGATCCTGCCTTAAGATCGACCTTAATGCTCCAGCAAAAGTAAGCCCTATGCCGGGCCTCGCGGTCACCTGATTTATTCCGTCTATGATATACTCAACGGGGTCTTCTACGGTTATCACATTATCTTCCGGTGAATTTATGTAGTCGAGTATCGAGTAGAGCGTCGTGGTCTTCCCGCATCCTGTGGGCCCGCATATGAGTATCATCCCGTGGGGTCTCATGGCGCCCTTCTGTATCTCTCCGAGAGACTTTTTGTCAAATCCCATCTTATCCAGATCGAGAGTCGCCTGAGACTTATCCAGGATCCTCAATGCGACCTTCTCGCCTTTACTGGATGGAAGGACCGATATCCTGAAGTCAACTTCCCGGCCATGAAGCCTCACCTTGAACCTTCCGCGGGCGTTTGGCGTCCTGCAGGACCCCGTCCACCCTGTATCTCACGCGGACCTCATTATCGAGCGGCTCTATAAGTATGTCGCTAGACCTGGCGTTTACCGCTTCCGCAAGAATAAGATTGGTGATCTTTACAACGGGAGCATCCTGCGTGAGTTTTATAATATCAGATGAGCTTTCTATATTCTGCGCGGACCTCTCCTCTACCATGCTTATATTTTCGGAGGAATCCTTCATATCGTCTACTATCTTTTCGATGGCCGTGTAAGCGCTCTCTTCGTAATACTGGCCTATCGCTTCCTTGATATTCCTGTCCGTCGTGATTATCGGGCTTATATTGAATCCCGTGATAGCTTTTATATCGTCTATGGCGAATATATTGAGAGGATCCACCATAGCTACTACCAGAGTATTACTCATCTTGGATATCGGGATTATCTGGTAACGCTTTGCGATCTTTTTCGGGATCAGCTTTATGACGTTGGGATCTATCTTATACCTGGAAAGGTTTATGGGCGGAATGCCGAGCTCCTTTATTACATTGGGATCTATCTTATATCTGGAAAGGTTTATAGGAGGGATGCCGAGCTCCTGGCTCAGCGCTACCATGAGATCATCTCTTGAGATGAGACCCAGCTCGACCAGTATATCGCTTAATGATCCGCCCTTCTCTCTCTGTACTTTCAGCGCCTTCTCTAGATCGGTCTCTTTGAGAAGGTGCTTATCTATGAATATCTTCAGTATCTTTTCTTTGAGCGAGAGGATCATCTCTTATGTTTTACCGTAGTACTTTGTTATCGCGTTGGTTATATCTGTCATGGTGCTTATAAAGACCTGGACCTTGCAGCCGGAAAGCATCTCTATATCCTCGGCCGCCTGTATATTGAGAGGGTTAGACATCGATATGGTGAGAAGGTTGCCTATCTTATCTATGGCGATAAGATTGTACTGCTTAGCTACGTTCTCCGGGATAAGCTTTATCATATCGGCGCTTATCTCGTAGCTCTCCAAAGGCAGATAAGGAAAACCATACTGGACCGTCAGCACCTGGGCTATCTCTTCTTCCTTAATATAGCCCAGCATGACGAAGATCTGGCCTATGAGCCCGCCCTTCTCTTTCTGTATCTTGACAGCCTTGTCAAGCTGAGTCTGGCTTATGAGCCCTTTCTCGAGAAGGAGTTCTCCCAGTTGTTTCGTTATCAGTCTTCTTGGCTGCGCCATTTATGCCTTTATGTCCTATTTTTTGAATAACCTTGCAAGGTCATCCGGGTCCGTAGTCCTTGCGAAGGCGTCCTCATAGGTTATCATCTTCTTCTGATATAATTCATAGAGAGCCTGATTCATCGTCTTCATGCCGTCTTTTTGAGACGTCTGCATGACCGAATATATCTGATGGATCTTCGATTCTCTCACAAGGCTCCTGACAGCGGGATTGGAGAGAAGTATCTCCATAGCAAGTATCCTCCCCTTGCCTTCAGGCTTCGGTATCAGCTGCTGGGAGAGCACTCCGGTCAGAACGAACGAGAGCTGAGTCCGTATCTGCTGCTGCTGATGCGCCGGGAAGACGTCCACTATCCTGTTTATGGTCTGCACGCAATCAGAAGTATGAAGCGTTGCAAACACTCGATGCCCGGTCTCAGCTATCGTGAGAGCGGACTCTATCGAGGCCAAAGAGGTGGATTTTCCGCTGCCCGTAGCACCGGTGACCAGGACTAAGCCCTTGATCTTTTTGCACAGGCTCGTAGCCACATCTACCGGCAGGCCGCACTCCTCAAAAGACCATATCTTGTAGGGTATGAGCCTTATCGCCGCGCCGACGGTGCCTCTCTGCTTAAAGACGTTGATCCTGTATCGGCTGATATTAGGAAGCTCGAATGAAATGTCGAGCTCCAGGTCGCGCTCAAATTTTTCTATCTGCGCTTTCGATAGAAAGCTGTAAACGAGATCGCTTGCTTCATCGGGCGAAAGAGAATGATCGTCCACTGCGATAAGTTTTTCATCTATCCTTATGGTCACGGGACAGTTGGCCGTGATGTGCAGGTCGGAAGCGTTCTTTTCAACCATCATCTTAAGTAAATTATTGATCTCTTTTGGCATCTATTTTTCTCCGGTTATTTATTAAGCGACCACTCTATTCTTGCCCATGTTATTGGCATTGTTCAAAAGCTCCGTAGCCTTCTTAAATAGCTCTTCCTGCGTCGAACCGTCTATAGGGTTCTCGCTCACACCGCCGGAAACTGTTATCTTGAGAGAGCCTTCGCGCGAAAAATTCGCCGCCTCTATCTGTTTACGCACTTCCTCCGCTATATGCGCGGCCTCCCTCTTGTTCTTTTCGGGCAGGAGCATACCGAATTCATTACCGCTCATACGCGCGGACTTGCCGACAGGGGTCGTGTTATCCTTGATGAACTTGGCAATCCTCTTTATGACATCCTCAGCGACAAGCTCGCCCCTTGTTTCGCGCAGGGCTTTAAAATTATCTATGCTGAAGAGTATAAAAGAGCATGGCCTCTGGTAGAATATGGCTCGGCGAATCTCCTCATCGAGCCTGGAGAGAACGTAACTCTTGGAATAAAGGTCCGTAAGGTCATCCCTGATCGAGAGCTCTTCGCTCTTCTTTATCCAGATATCGTTCTCTATGGCTATGGTGATCTGTTTTGAGAATATCTTGACCAGGTCCAGATCGTCGATTCTGTATCGATAATCGTCCTGCTTATTTCCCACCACGAGCAGTCCAAAATTCCTTCTGCCCGAATATATGGGGATGGCCAGCATATTCTTGACGTTGTTGGATGATCTGAACTCCTCTATCTCTTTGGTCTTCTTGACTGTGTTATCGATTATGAAGAGTTTCTTCTCTTCGATTATGCGGCCGAGGAACCCTTCGCCCTTCTTTACTATGATATCCAGCAGGGTCTCCTCCTGAATGTTTGAATAGGCCTTAGGCAGGTATTCGCTAGACTCCTCTTTCGGGATCATATAGAATACGCAAAAACCGCCGTCCAGTATCATCGCCACTTTCTGAACGGAAAGCTCCAGTATCGCGTCCAGGTTGGCGGAGCCCGTAGCTATAAGATCTCCTATCTGAAGAAGGCTGGACAGGGCGAGAACTTTCTTATGTATCTCCACGTTCAGCTCTTTGGTCCTTTGGCTGAAGCTCTTCAATTCGTCAAGGTTCAGGCGTATCTTCTGCGTCATCGTGTTGATAGATTCTCCGAGAACTCCGACTTCATCGCCGGCCTGGATCGATATCTCTCTGTCGAACTCGCCGCTCGCTATCATCTTGGCCTCTATGGCCATATTTATGATGGGATCGACCATCCCTTTGGCGAGCACAAGGCCGAGTAACGATATTATCGCCGATAAGAGCACGACGGTCGTCACATTTATTAGCTCAGTCATCATAGGGAAGGTATGCGAAAATATGATATATGCGCAGGCTAGTATAGGTATGATCGACATGAGGCTGAAGGCTATCACCAGCTTGTAGCGCAGCCCTTTAGGAGCAAGCGACATTCTCTTGAAGAAACCCATCATAAGTACCTCCTTGGGATATTTGTTATAATATTGATTTATTTACGTTAAGTATACTATACAGATGCGGAGTTGTCAAACATGAGAAGGGACAATGAAGCCTATATCTATAAAACTCCACGGCAGGATCTCGTCCGGGCCTCTCCTGCGGGCCGCGTAAAAGTCAGGATCAAGTCCGACAGCTTTAAAGGATTCCATCCATAGGTTGAAATTAAAATGCTCTTTCCATCCGTCAAATTTGGCGCCCCTCTTCCATGCCTCATGCACCACGCCGGAGAGCCTTCTGTCGCCGCGCCCGAATGCCGCCTCAATGTATCCCATGTAAAAAGAGTTAAAATCCATCTCCACCATCCGAGATTTTACGTTATCCCTTAAAAATTTTTTCTTCCCTGACAATATATCGACCGACTCCATCGGCTCCCACTGAAAAGGCGTATGCGGCTTCGGGACAAACGCGTTTATGCTGGCCGTAACTTGGGCGTCCTTGCCGTCTATCTCGCGTCTCAGATTCGATACTTTGTAGAGAAGCTTCACTATATTCTCCAGGTCCTCATTCTTCTCGGTAGGCAGCCCTATCATAAAGTATAATTTTACTCTCCTCCATCCGGAT
>JAPLMH010000010.1 GCA_026387135.1 Candidatus Omnitrophota bacterium
GCCATCTCCTTGACTACCTGGATATCCTCAAAGCTCGGGAAGCGTAAAACATTTTTAATCGCTATGAGCCTTGCTATTGTAGGTTATGCCTTGAAATGGGTAGGGTATAATCCGCAGCACCCCTATTTGCTGATGATCGCTGTTCCGTTCCTGGCATTTCACTTGGGAGCGCTCTTCACAATGGTCCCATCTATGGTCGCCGATGTTTGTGATCTGGACGAGCTGCATTGCGAAAAACGCAGGGAAGGCATGTTTAGCGGTATTTACTGGTGGATACAAAAACTTGGACAGGCAGGCGCTTTGGTACTCGCCGGAGTGCTCCTTAATGTGACGGGTTTTAATATAGCGTTAGGCGCCGCTCAAAAGACGCAGACTTTATTATACATGAGGCTCTGCGATATCGGTATCCCGATCGTATCCACTTTGATCGCTATCTTCATTGTTATGACTTTTGACATATCAGAATCTAAGGCCTATGAGATCCGTGAGCAGGTAGAAAGGCGAAGAGGAGAAAGACGCAAAGAGGAAAGAGAAAGAGAAGAGAGAGAAGATAGAAGAGCAAAGTAGCAATATAGGCTCCGATGACAATAAAAAAGCTTCTTTCATTAGCCATATTCGCGGGCTTAATATTTACCGGACCGGTGTAAACGTAAGATTTGAATTATATGCGCCTACTCCGGCGTACGCATCCAAGATAGTAGCCGCCGCCCAGACTGAGAAGTTTCCCGATATATACGGCGTCATGATGGAGATGAAGGAGTTCGCGTCTTTGATAAAGGCCGGGCACGTTACGGACCTTACCCCTTATATGGAGGAGAATAACGGAGCGTGGAAGTCGACCTTCTATAAGAGCGGGTTGGCAATGAATACCTTCCGGGAGGATAATCAATACGGAGTGAAGCCCGGAATATACGGCGTTCCTATTGACCTCAACAACGTCCAATTCATCTACAATCTCGAACTGCTCAAAAAGGCCGGCTGGGATACGTCCAGGCTTCCGTCAACATGGGGTGAGTTTATCGCCTTAGGTGGGATGCTTAAAAGGGCCGGCATACCGGGCCTGGTGAGCGGCTGGGGAGAGCCGTGGATGATACATTGCCTTGCCGATAATTTTGCCTGGAATATCATGGGAAGAGAAAAAGTATTGGCGACTATAAAGGGCGAGGTCCCTTATACGGACCCCTCGTGGAAACAGGTATTCTCTCTCTTCGCCCAGATGAGGGACTCGGGCCTTCTTTCCGGAGGGATCGTCACTATGATAAATAAAGAAGCCGAACAGACTTTCGCGAACGAAAGAGCCGCGATCGCTTTCAACGGCTCATGGTGCGTGAATATTTACGCAAGCATGAATCCGGAATTACGTTATGCCGTAGCGCCGCCGCCGAAGGTAAATCCCGAAAGGCCCATGGAGATATGGGGAGGCGCGACGAACCTTGTTGTAAATGACCGCTCGCCGGTAAAAGAGGAAGCGGTAAAATTTTTAAAATGGCTGACCCAGTACAAACAGCAATGCTATCTGGCAAAAGAGACGCACAATATCCCATCTAACAGCTCCTGCGCCAGTGCCCTTGAGGGCCCGATAACTCAATTCGTAAGCGGCATGGATAACGCGGTCCATCCGCGCTTCTTTCCGGTAGAGGAGTTCCCGCTCGTAACGGAAGCATTTGATAAAGGGATACAATCCATAATAATAGGCGAAGCGACGCCTGGCGAGGTTGCCGAAAAGGTGCAGCAGACCAAGCTGGAAGAGACAAAGAAAGCCAAAAGATTCAAGGTGTTAAGAGAGAAAGGGACGAAATGAGGTCGATCCTTTCGCGTTTAAAGAAGATAGGCCCCGGCTACTTATTCGTAATGCCTGCTTTCATAATGCTATGCTTCTTCTACGTATACCCTTTTCTCAAAGTGCTGCAGCTGAGTTTCTACGAATGGGACGGCATCTCTCCTAATATGATCTTCGTAGGCCTTGACAATTTCCGCGACATAATCTTTTCCAACCCGCCCTGGTGGCAGAGCATGTGGCACGCCGTTTATATAACCCTTTTAGCTCTCGTATTTCAAAATGGCCTCGCGCTCGTCCTGGCGCTCATAGTCGACAGGGGCATAAAATACGGTAATATCTACAGGGTCATATTCTTCCTGCCGCCCGTCCTTTCCGGGATAGTCGTCGGGCTCATATGGAACTGGATATTTAACGGTAACTACGGATTATTGAACTACTGGCTTTCGCAAATGGGCTTTGGAAATCTGTCTAGAAGCTGGCTGGCGGATCCTAAGACAGCGCTTACAGCCGTGGCCGTAATACATATGTGGAAAGGTTTCGGATGGGGGTTCATAATACTTCTGGCGGGACTGCAGAATATCCCGAGGACACTTTATGAGGCGGCCCGCATGGACGGCGCGAATAACTGGAATACATTCAAACACGTTACGGTTCCGCTCATGACGCCGGTATTCGTGCTCGTCATGGTGCTGACGGTCCTGGGCACGATGCAGATCTATGATATAGTGGTTTCAACTACCGGCGGCGGGCCTGGATATCATACCGAAGTCCCGGTAAGCAGGATCCTGGCCCGGATGTTAAATTCTTCGCAGTTCGGTTATACCTGCGCCATGGGCATTGTATTCGGCGCAGTTTTGGTGATATTGTCCATTGCGCATATGAAGATGTCCAGGGCCA
>JAPLMH010000163.1 GCA_026387135.1 Candidatus Omnitrophota bacterium
GTACACAAAAAAAACCTATTTACCATCTGAAGATACTGCTAGGTAAATAGGTACGCTTAAGCTTCGGCAACTGACTACCATGCCCGGACATAAAACAACGTCGCGGGTTTAGGCTCTCTGAGCTTTGCGACCCACCCTTTCAGATGGTGTGCCATTATCGGCTATTTCAATAATCTAACTTTTCCTTATCCTCACTATATACTATACCATATTAATATTAATGATACAATAGCATTTTGTCTAACTTTTTTCTATTTAACTTAAGCGCTCCTCCTGTCCATCATAAAATTACTCTTCTTCTCCTGTTTAGCCCTGACCTTTATGCTTACAGCTATATTTGTAAGCTCCGCATAACTCGATATAGGCCTCAATTGGTTGGTAACGCCGGCCATAGATATGGTCATCAACGGGAACTTCACCGTCTCCCCTCTTCTGTCTTTTTCGATTATGTAACCGGTATCCAGATCCTCCCGGGAATAGAAGCCCCTTATTTCAGAGTCAAAATCATGGATTACCTTTTTCGTAACGGCGTCCGCTTTATCCGGTGTCGTTATTATAAAGAAATCGTCGCCTCCTTCATGCCCTAGAAAATCGCCTGCGTTGCCGCATGATTTTATCGCCCCATCCAGCATCCTGCTGGTGAATTTTATAACTTCATCGCCTTTTGAAATACCATACCTATCGTTGTAGGCCTTAAAATTATCGAGATCCAAATGTACGGCAACGAATTTATTTCCGCGCTTGAGGCGATTCTCCACCTCTTCCCGGATGATATTATTGCCGGGCAGTTTCGTCAGCGGATTGGCGTTCTCTGCCCGCTCCTTCATCCTCTTTAAAGCGATCGTCATCTCATTGAAAGTCTCGCCGAGCTCCTGTATCTCATCGTTGGTCTTTATGGCTACTTTTAGGTCAAGGTTTCCTGAAGCTATCTCTTTAGTGGCGGCGTTCAGCACCTCAATGGGCCATACTACCGTCTTTAACAATACGAAACCTAAAAACAGATTACCCATGACGACGGCTATCACGGTCAATAATATAGGTATCAACGTATCAACTATCGCCTGGCTCATATTGACTATCGAGAACGAGAGCTTTACGATATACTTAGTCGCCAAACCGGCCGACAGCGGTATGAAGATGTCTATAACCTTGGTCCTTTCGTTTACAGCCGAATAGAACCAGGAGCTCTGACCGGATTCCTGCGATAGGTTTTGATATGTATCTATATCCCGCTTCGACTCCCCGAACTCTTTGACTATAGGATCGTTCGTGGCGAGCACAACACCGTTCATGGAGATCACGGATATCTTCTCAACGACACCCTCTCTTGAAAATGACTCTATGGCCGCTTCGAATATTCCGGACAGGACTTCCTCTGTCTGCATATCCTTGAGGAGCATCTCGAGCGTGGTCTTCACTATTATGGTTCCGACGCGAGCGCGGTACTTATTGTATGCGCTTAGCCTATCCAGGTGGTTCCTGAGCTGAATGGATGTAAAGATGAATATGAAGAGCAACGACAGCCCCGTTATGAGGAGAGCTACTCTTACGTGAAGTTTAAATCTTGGCATTATTGTATATCCTTAAGTTCGAGCTGTATAGACTGCAATCCCTGCCAATCGTTTATGGACGGTATATAAGCCAAGTTCACCCCTGATCCCGGCCTGGGCACGTCGAGCTGTATCCTGCCGAAACTCACGGCTTCGCATGTAGTGGAATTATCGGTCACCCACATCTTGAACCCGTTTTTACCTATCTGTCTCGTACCTTCCTTGACAAGAAGGTTGCGCGAGGAGAATACGGGCCTCGGATTCTCCTCCCCGAACGGCGCCAGGGCCTCTATCTCACCTATGATGCTCTCAGTCAGATCGTTCAGGGGTATATCCATCTCTATATTGATCTGGGGTGAGAAGATCTCTTCGACGGCGTCTTCGTATGTCTGTGAGTTTATCATCTCCCTGAAATCATCAAGCTTATCCTTTTCTATAGTTATGCCGCAAGCTCCCTCGTGGCCGCCGAACCCTACCAGCAGGTCTTTACACTTCAGGATAGCGTCGAACAGGTTGAACTTATCTATGGACCTGCCGGAGCCCTTGCCATGCTTTCCGCCTAGAGATACAAGTATGGTCGGGCGATAGAATCTGTCGGCTATCCTGGACGCTACGATACCGATAACTCCGGGATGTCAATTTTCACTTCCTAAGACTATAACCTTATGATGTTTGAAATTCGCCTGTGCGTCCCATCGCATTTATCCTGGGACCCAGTATAAAGCCAATGTGGCCGCTAGATATCTCTTTTCCGTTCAGGCCCGAGGCCTCCGCAAGCGCCTCCAGCCCTATCCTGTTCCTTCTATTCAATTCATCAAGTCCATGTTTTGCAAGGACCCTATTCTCGCCCTTAAGCGGCACTATATCCGCTATCGTTCCGAGCGATACCAGGTCTAAAAAATCCTCCGCTAAAAATGAAGTTCCGTCATACAGCGCCTTGGCCAACTTATACGCGATCCCGACGCCCGCCAGATGCTTAAAAGGATATCCGCAGCCTTCCTGAAGCGGGTTTATTATCGCATAGGCCGCGGGAAGTCTGGAACCGACTATCTCATGATGGTCGGTGACAATAACATCTATCTTGTATGCCCGGGCATGATCTATCTCGATAAAAGAACCGATACCGCAGTCGACCGTAACTATAAGAGAGACGCCGTCCCTTTCGGCCTTCTTTATAGCTCCAACATTAAGGCCATAGCCCTCTTCCACCCTGTTGGGTATATAGGTTTCTACTATGGCCCCCAAATTTTTCAAAGCTGTATACAGCACGGTCACAGCCGTCATGCCGTCCACGTCGTAGTCACCGTAAACCAGGATCCTCTCTTTGCTCAGTATGGCGCTCTTTATGCGCTCTACCGCCAGATCCATACCCTTCATAAGGAATGGGTCGTGACAGGATGACAATGAACAGGTAATAAATTCGCTCGCCTCCTTTAGGCTATCGATGCCTCTGTTGGATAGGAGCTGTGCCGTTATCTTCGATATGTTAAGTTCTTGAGAAAAGGCGCTTTGAACGGCGAGATTTACGGGCTTTATATTCCAGGTCTTCTTCATACTATTTTTTCGGCTCTATATGCACCACTACATCGGTAACTCCGGATATGTAGCTCTTTATAGCGCCTTCTATCCGGTAACTTATGTCATGGGCTTTATCGACATGCATATCGGGGTTAACCTGAACGTGAAGGTCTACATGTATGTCATCGGCTCTGCCGCGCGTCCTTATCTTATGACAGGCCTTTACACCATTGACAGTCATTACAACATCCTTGATCTTATTATCGTCCGATATAACTATCTCATCGCATAGTACCTTGGAGCTGTCTCTCGCGATAGAGTAACCCGCATACGCTATGAAGAAAGCTATCATGATGGTCACTATCGGATCCAGGATGGGATAGCCTAATTTTATCACTATCATCGCTATTATTACAGAGGCGGATGTGAATATATCGGCTTTCGTATGTAAGGAATCGGATACAAGGATATCGCTATTGAGGCGCTTGCCGGCTCTATATTCGTATGTCATGACTAAGATATTGACGGACATCGTTATCAGCATCACTATCATGCTTATGGCGTCTATCTGAGGTACCGAGTGGCTGTGCAGGCGTTTTATGCCCTCGGTGAAAAGATTGAAGCACACAAAGAAGAGCATCCCGGCTATCGCCAGGGCGAAGAGCGTCTCGTATTTTTTGTGGCCGTAAGGATGGTCCTTGTCCGGAGGGCGGCGAGCGAGCGTTATGCCGATAAGGCCTATTATATTGGAAGCCCCGTCGGCAAGGGAGTGGAATCCGTCGGCCTTCATACTTGTGAAGTTCGTGACGTAGCCGTAAAATATCTTGGCCAGGGCCACGCCCCAGTTCAATACCAGTATGATCAACAGGATGCGTTTGATGTCTCTAAAGCGCTTCTCTTGATCCATGGTCATATTTCGTTTATCTTTTAGCGACGTACTTCTTCTGCCACGATATTATCAACGGGCTCGATATGTAGACTGTAGAATAAACTCCTGATATGAATCCTACAAATAGACAGAACGCGAAGTTGTTAAGGACCTCGCCCCCGAAGAATAGGAGCGCCACTACGACGAGCATCGTCACACCCGTAGTGAGAATAGTCCTGCCAAGCGTCTGGTTCACGCTTAAGTTGACTACATCTATAAAACTGCCCTTCTTAACGAGCCTTAGATTTTCGCGTATCCTATCATAAATAACGATGGTGTCGTTGATAGAATAACCCGCTATGGTAAGTAAGGCCGCCACTATCGTAAGGTCAAACTGCCTGTGCGTGAGCGCCAGGGCGCCTACAGCTATCAGAACGTCATGCAGCAGTCCGATGACGCCGGCCAGCGCGTACTTTATATTGAACCGTATCATCACATAGACCAATATGCCCGCCAGACCCAGCATTAAACTCACGGCGGCGTTCTGTTTCAGGTTCTTCCCTACGGCGGGACCCACCGTTTCAACCTTGAGCAGATTGAAAGGGTTATCTTTGAATTTAGTTGTGAAAAGAGTGTTTAGCTCTTTGGTGGTGTCAGCCTGAGTTCTTATTATGAGCTCCTTCGGATTTCCATACTGTTGTATAGATGCTTCGCCCAGGCCTATCTCCTTCAAGCCATTCCTCACAGAATCTATCTGTATCGGTTTGTCGAACATGAACTGCTGTAAAGTGCCTCCGGAGAAGTCTACGCCGTAGTTCTTTTCTCCGCGCATAACAAATATCGAAATGCCTACTAGTATGATGATCGCGGAGATGGCGTAGCATATTCTTCTCTTGGAGATAAAGTCTATCTTCGTCTCGGGTATTATCGACATGAATTTAAGCTTTGCGAGATCGAACTGATCGCACATAAGCTCAAATATGGCACGCGTACATGTTACCGCCGTAAAAAGGTTGGCCAATAGACCTATCGTCAGTGTTACCGCGAATCCTCTTATGGGACCGGTGCCGAACTTGAATATGAGCGCTGCGGCTATTATAGTTGTGAGGTTGGAATCGAATATCGCGGAGAACGCCCTATGGTATCCGCTCGCTATGGCCGCCCTCAAGGTCTTTCCGAGCCTAAGCTCTTCGCGTATCCTTTCGTATATAAGGACGTTCGCATCGACCGACATACCGATAGTTAGTATCAAACCCGCTATGCCGGGCAAAGTTAAAGTGCCCTTGAACATCGCAAGACATGCCAGTATTATAAGTAGGTTTAGCGCCAGCGCGAAGTTGGCTACGATGCCCGCCAGGCGATAGAAAACTGCCATGAAGACGAATACGAGGAGGCCGCCTATTATGGTGGCTCTCAATCCGGCCTTTATAGAATCAGCCCCGAGAAGCGGGCCTACGGTCCTCTCTTCCTCGACTATTACAGGTGCCGGCAGAGCGCCCGCTCTTAAAACTATAGAAAGGTCGTTCGCCTCCTCAACCGTAAAGCTTCCGCTGATCTGGGCCTGACCGGATGGTATAGGTTCGCGTATTACCGGCGCTGACTGAACTTTTCCGTCCAGAACTATCGCCAGCCGCTTACCCACGTTAGCCTGGGTTATCGCATAAAAAACTTCCGCGCCCTTGGTATTGAGCGCCAGCGAAACGTACGGCTCTCCAAACCCCCGGGAGCTAAAGTCCGTCTTGGCATTGACTATCACATCGCCCGTCAAGGAAGCGTCTTTTGATATGAGCACCGGCTCACGGCCGCCTCTTTCCCTTTCAAGGTACTTCAATTCATACCCCTCGACAGGCTCGTTATTGAGCGCCTTCTTTATATCTTCTGCATTATCCGAAACTATCTTGAACTCGAGATGCGCGGTCTTACCTATGATCTCAAGGGCCCTCTCCCTGTCACTGATGCCCGGAAGCTGGACTATGATATTCTCCCTGCCCTGCCTCTGGATAGCCATTTCACCTACGCCAAACTGGTCGACCCTGTTCCTGACTATCTCCATTACCCTTTCGACGGCATCTTTTCTGGCTTCAAGAGGGACCTTGGACATATCAACTCTCAGGACGACGTGCATGCCGCCCTGCAAGTCCAGACCAAGATTTATCTTTCCTTTTTGAAGCACCTTGCCGTCTTTGTCTTTCACGGTGAAAGGCGGTAATATCATCAACACGCAAACTATCGTCAGCGCTATAATACCAAGCAGCTTCCATTGCAATCCCTTGTTCATCCCAGTCTCCCCTTATTTTTTAACTTATAACTTAAAGCTTACAGCTTAATTTATACCGAAGCTATACGCTTCATCCTTGCGATGCAGCTCTTCTCCACATCTATCTTAACGTCATCATCTACTTTTAAAGTGACCGCGGTCTCTTTTATATTTACAACTGTGCCGTGTATGCCGCCGGTCGTTATGACCTCGTCGTTCTTCTTAAGAGCCGCTATCATCTTCTTAAGCTCATCCTGCGCCTTTTTTTGAGGCCTTATCAGCAAAAAGTAAAATATTATGAAGATAAATATGACCGGCATCAAACTCACTATCGGATTCTGCGCTCCACCCATCTCTACACCTTCCCTTTCATCTTTATATACCCCTTCGCGAACTCAAATCTGAATTTTTCAAAGCAATCGTCCTTAATTGCCTGCCGCGATTTCTGTATAAGTTTAACATAAAAATGTATATTATGCAATGATACCAGCCGCAATCCCAGTATCTCCTCCGTGTTGAATAGATGCCTTATATATGCCCTGGTATGGAACCTGCATGCCATGCACTCGCAGTCCCTGTCTATGGGGCTAAAGTCCTCTTTATATTCGGCATTCCGGAGTTGAAGCTCGCCGTTCCAGGTGAATGCCTGACCGTTCCTCCCGTTCCTGGTGGGCACGACGCAATCGAACATATCTATGCCGTTGGATATGGCTTCCAGTATATCCACCGGCGTTCCCATGCCCATAAGATAACGCGCTTTCTCCTCCGGCAATAGAGACGCGGTATATGAGGATATCTCGTGTATTAAGTCCTGCGGCTCGCCTACGCTGACCCCTCCTATGGCATAGCCGTCGAAACCTATCGTCAATAGCTCCTCCACCGCTTTCTTGCGCAGGTCCGGATAGGTGCTGCCCTGAACTATGCCGAAGAGAAGCTGTCCTTGGGTCGTTCGTATATAATCTTTTGAGCGGCGCGCCCATCTTGTAGTGAGATCGAGCGACTGCTCTACATAGTCGCGGGCAGCCGGATAATGAACACATTCATCGAATGTCATCATTATATCGCTGCCCA
>JAPLMH010000061.1 GCA_026387135.1 Candidatus Omnitrophota bacterium
ACGATCGAAGATCTCCTTCATCTCAAATCTCAAATGGATCAATCCTAGGACCTCACCTGCCTGACCATAAGCCAGGCCCGCCATGCAAAATGTAAAAGGATGCTCTTTGCCGAGATCCTCACAGGCATCACAGATATATGTACCGCTCTTTGCCATTTGAAAGAGGTCGTCTATATCTTTTACGGATTTGTTAAGTTCAGGATCCAGCCCGGGCCTGGAAACATAAATAACCCTACCTGTCTTATCCACCAGCCTGATATCGACATATTTATACGCGATCTGGAATACCGTCAGCTGGGCATCGATCGCCTTCTTGGCCTCCAGATAATAACGGCTTAATTGGTCGCTCGAGAATTGATCCAGCACGGAAAAAGTCGTCCTATATACATTCTGGCGCTGCAGCACCAGCATATCGGATTTTCGCGCGGCGATGAAGGTGTCTATCTCCTTCACCCCCTCATCGGCAACATTGTTCAAATTTGAGATGATCGCTTTTGTGAGGCTGCTCTTGGCGTTATAGAAACCGATGACGCCTATGAAGAGAGTGGGGACTACGCTCAGTATGAGGAAGGTGATGATCAGCTTATTGTAGATACGCATATCAACCCTTTTTACGAATCCATCCCGAGCGGAATTAATAATAACTTCCGGGAAGGTCGCATAAAGCTGGCTTGTCTCTTTACTTCCGTTTCCACATAAGGGAAAGGAATATTAAGGAAAACCGATTTAGGTTTTCCTTAAAACGATTTTGGCGATTAGCCCGCCTTTGATACTGTGCGGCGGCCGGAGGGCCAAAAAGCAATACAACACTTTTTGGGCCCGAAGGCAAAATCGTTTAGTGGTGGTGAGGGATGGATTCGAACCATCGAAGGCTTGCGCCGCCAGATTTACAGTCTGGTCCATTTGGCCGCTATGGTACCTCACCACTAAATCAAATATGGAGCTAGCAGAAGGAATCGAACCCTCGACCTATGGTTTACAAAACCATTGCTCTACCTGCTGAGCTATGCTAGCGCTTTTAAGACTTCTGGTAATTTATTTAAAAGATCGGTTGCTATCAGGCTTAAGGACCCCTTCTCCTTGGCCGCCAGATCGCCGGCCAGCCCGTGAAGATATGCGCCTGCCGCTGCCGCATTGAACGCGTCCATGCCCTGTCCTACAAAGCTCGCGATCATGCCGGTAAGGACGTCTCCCGTCCCACCCGTAGCCATGCCTACGTTACCGGTCGCATTCACATAAATTGCCCCGTCCTGCCCCGCAACTATAGTTTCATGGCCCTTCAACACCAGGACGATATTATACTTATGGGCGAATTCTAATGCAATATCTTTTCTGTTTTTATTCACTTCATCGATATCTTTTTCCAATAGCCGCGCCATCTCACCCATGTGCGGTGTAAGGACAAGCGGAGCTGTAGCCTTCTTTAAAGAATCGATATGTCCAACGAACGCATTTATTCCGTCAGCGTCCAGGATCACCGGCTTGCCTATCTTGCCTATAAGGCTTCTTATTAAACCTTGAGTCTCCTTATTCAGGGAGATGCCGGGCCCTATGGCGGCGCATGTACATCTTTCTGCGAACGCCAAAAGCTCTTTTTCCGCTAAAAGGCTTAAGCTATAGTCCTTCGTCTCAAAGAATGGCTTCACCATAACCTCGGTGAGCTTTTGGGCCATTATCGGATAGATGCTCTTGCCCACCGCCAGCGTGACGAGTCCGCTTCCTGAAAGTATCGCGGCCTGACTCGTGAGGTATGCCGCGCCTGTGTACCCATTGGATCCGGCGATCACCAGCACATGACCGAAATCTTTCTTATTAGCATCCGGCGCTCTCTTCGGAAAACTCTTCAGGATCTCGTCTATATCTATCACTTGGGGCGCTTCCTTAATAGAATAACGTTCGCGACTGCATAATTCTTCGAATGGGACATGCTCACGACTACCTCGTTAACTTTCTTCCTATTTTTCAATTTAAGGGCATCGTTACTGAATGATATCACCGGTTTACCCTCGATGTCGTTGAATATTTCTATGTCGGTCCAGTTAAGCGGATATTTCCTCGCCACGCCAAAGGCCTTGACGACGGCCTCTTTCGCGGCAAACCTCGCCGCGAAATGCTGCGGGGCGAACCTTTTGGAATTTGAATATTTGATCTCTTTGGCAGTAAAGACCTTGGTGAGGAAGTTATCGCCCCATTTGCTTATGGCGTCTCTCATCCTGAATACTTCCACTATATCTATTCCTGTCCCTACGATCACTTTATCAATCCTATCATCTCTTCGACGGCCTGACGCATTCCCACGATGATCGCGCGCGCGACTATCGAATGCCCTATGTTGAGCTCATTTATACCCTTGATCATCGCGACATCCCTGACGTTAGCATAATTCAATCCATGGCCCGCGTTGACCTCTAATCCTATAGATATGGCGTATTCGGCCGACCTCTTTATCTTATCGAGTTCTTTTAGCCTTGCCGAATTCGTCCGCGCATCTGCATACTCGCCCGTGTGCAGCTCTATGATGGAAGCGCCCGCTTTCTTTGAAGCGTCGATCTGGACCCTTGACGGATCTATAAAAAGACTCGTCTCGATCTTCTTTTCATTGAATTTTTCGATAACTCTGGCGATCTTACCGAAGTACTTAACAACATCCAATCCACCCTCGGTCGTGAGTTCTCTTCTCTTCTCCGGCACTAAGGTCGTCTGTTCGGGCCTCACCTTACAGGCTATTTCTACGATATCTTTTGCAATAGACATCTCGAGATTCAGCACTGTCTTTACGGCTTCGCGAAGCCGCCATACGTCATCATCTTTTATGTGGCGCCTGTCTTCGCGCAGGTGGCAGACTATCGAATCGCAGCCCGCGCCGATACAATCCATAGCGGCCTCAACCGGATCCGGATTGGCGCCGCCTCTAGCCTCCCTGACAGTAGCAACATGGTCTATGTTAACGCCGAGTTTCGTCATAGCCGGTCTTGTCCGTTCGCATCCTTTTTAGTAGCTCAAGTTCTTCGTTCGGCCCCTTATTCAATTCATTCACTATGTAGAACCATGCCAGTAGCGCCAGGATAAACGAGAGCGCCTTCAGAACCAGATGCTTTGTAAAGAGGTCTTTAATAGGTCGCAGCATAGTGCTATCTTCCCTTTTCGTTTACAGTGGGAGAGAGCTTAGAGAGTATCTTTAAGAGCCTCTTTCCTTTTAAATTATGAGTGTTGAAAAATATCTCTTTCAGGTACTTCTCCAGATTCTCTTCCGAAAGATTATGCATCAGCTTACCGCTCATGGATATCGACATTGAACCTGTTTCTTCGCTCACCACTACGCAGACGGCATCTGTCTCTTCACTTAAACCTATGGCGGCCCTGTGGCGCGTACCTAGAGATTTTGATATATTAGCCTCCTGACTTAACGGCAAAAGGCATCCTGCGGCCACGAGCCTGCCCTGCTGTATTATAACAGCCCCGTCATGTAAAGGCGCCTTGGTGCTAAATATGGATATCAAGAGCTCTTTTGTCACTTTGCCGTCTATCGAAACACCGCTTTCAATATAATTCTTCAAGCCCACTTCACGCTCTATCGCTATCAATGCCCCGATCTTCTTCTCGGAGAGATAGCCGGCCGAGCGCGATATCTCCGCTATTATGCCGCCGTCTTCCTGATATACACCGAACTGTCCTAAGCGCGCCAATCCGCGCCTCAACTCCGGCTGGAATATTATGACCAAGGCCAAGACCGATAACGGAAAGAGCCTGACCATGACCCATAGTATGGCGTCGAGCCTGAACTGTTTGGCTATAACGAATATCGCGCCTATTATGACTATACCTTTAAGAAGCTGCTCTGTGCGGGTCCCTTTTATGAAGGCGAGTATCATGTATATGGCATACCATAGTATGATTATCTCTACGCCGATCTTAATATATGATAGGAATTGCATTATCGTCTCTTGTTTGTATTGATGATACTGTCGACCATCTTGAGTGCCTGGCGCGTAATACCCACATCATGGGTCCTGATAATATCGGCGCCGTTCATAGCCGCTACCGCGGCCGTAGCTATAGACCCCGCCAATCGGTCTTCGGGGTCTTTGCAGCCAAGGATCTTCCCTATAAAAGATTTCCTTGAAGTGCCGATACATATCGGGTAACCAAGCTTTTTGAAACTTTTAAAGCCCCGCAGGATCTGTAGATTATGCTCGACAGTCTTTCCGAACCCTATGCCCGGATCTATTATTATCTTATCGTCCTTGATCCCGGATTTCTTAGCCAGATCAATAGATTTTTTTAGGCTTCCGGAGATATCTTTCACCGCATCGACGTATTCAGGGTCGGCCTGCATATCTTTAGGCTTTCCCCTCATATGCATCAATATGATCCCGGCGCGGTGTTTAGCTACCACGCCTGCCATCTTGGGATCTGCCACGAGCGCCGATACATCATTGACTATGGATGCCCCGGCCTTAAGCGCAGCATCCGCGACCTTTGCCTTACGGGTATCGATAGATATGGCGGCCTTGACTTTTTTTGATATGGCGCGGATGACGGGAAGTACGCGCTTCAGTTCTTCATCTACGCTAACATCTACGGCTCCGGGCCGCGTAGATTCGCCGCCTACGTCTATTATGTCGGCACCTTCACGCTCCATATCGAGCGCACGCTTCACGGCCTTTTTCTGGTCAAAGAACTTTCCTTTATCGTAGAAGGAGTCCGGCGTCACGTTAAGCACGCCCATTATATATGTCCTGTCGCTATACCGAGGCTGTCGGCTCATCTTTCGCGAATCCAAGCAGCGCCTTCACTTCCTCGACTTCCATCACTTCTTTATCGAGCAATTTAGCGCCCAGGATGATCAGCTTATCTTTATGCTTAGTAAGCTCGACCTTAGCGCGCGCGTAACACTCATCTACTATGCGGGCGACTTCCTGATCTATCGCAAGCGCCGTCTGGTCGCTGTAGTTCTTCTCCTCGATCAGATCGCGTCCTAAGAATATCTGTTCTTCCCTGTGGCCGAACGTTCGGCTGCCGAGCTTTTCGCTCATACCCCATCGCATGACCATCTTGCGCGCTATATCTGTGGCGACTTCCAGATCATTACGGGCTCCTGTTGAAAATTCATTATATATGATCTCTTCGCTCGCGCGCCCTCCCAGGAGGCCGGTGATCTCACCCAACAGCTCATTCCTCATCTTTATATACCTGTCTTCCGTAGGAAGAAGCATCGTGTATCCCAACGCCATGCCTCTCGGCAGTATCGTCACTTTATGCAGCGGCGCTGCTCCGGGTATCAATAGCGCCAGTAGCGCGTGGCCCGACTCATGATACGATATCACCTCTTTCTCTTTCTTCGAGATGACACGCGATTTGCGCTCAGGGCCTGCCATGACCCTCTCTATCGACTCCTGCATCTCTTCCATAGTGACCGTCTCTTTGTTGCGCCTTGCCGCCAATAACGCTCCTTCATTTATCAGGTTCGCAAGATCCGCGCCTGAAAATCCGGGGGTCTGCTTTGCTAAGGAATTGAGATCCACATCAGGATCGACTTTTACATTTTTTGCATGGACTTTAAGTATAGCTTCGCGGCCCACTATGTCCGGCCTGTCTATCACGACCTGCCTATCGAACCTGCCCGGTCGAAGCAGCGCGGGATCAAGCACATCCGGCCTGTTCGTCGCGGCTATCAATATCACGCCTTCCTGGGTATTGAACCCGTCCATCTCCACAAGAAGCGCATTTAAGGTCTGTTCTCTTTCGTCATGTCCGCCGCCGATGCCTGCAAAACGCTGCCTGCCGACTGCGTCTATCTCGTCCATGAATATGATGGCGCCCCTGCCCGACTGCTTTGCAGAGCGTTTAGCCTGGTCGAAGAGATCGCGCACTCTCGACGCGCCGACCCCGACGAACATCTCAACAAAGTCCGAGCCCGATATCGAGAAGAACGGCACGTTGGCCTCGCCGGCTACCGCCTTAGCGAGCAGCGTCTTTCCCGTTCCCGGGGGCCCCATGACAAGTACGCCCTTGGGGATCTTCCCGCCCAGCCTCTGGAACTTCTTCGGGTCTTTCAAAAATTCTATTATCTCTTTAAGCTCTTCCTTCGCCTCGTCGACCCCCGCCACATTCTCAAAGGTTATCTTGAGGCTTTCACCGGAAGCAAGAACGGCGCGCGACTTTCCAAAAGACCATATCCTTCCTGCCCCGCCCCCAGCTCCTCCGCCGGACCGATAGGCGAACATCCATAGGAATAGTATCAATAGCACCATCGGACCCAGGTAATAGAGTATATTTGTCCAGAACGTCCTGAGGGGTTTTATGTCAAAATCCTTGACGTTCTCTCTCAATAATCTGACAAGGTCCTGATCGGTATCGGGGGTGTTTACGATGAACTTATCGCCTGTAGAGAGCTCACCCCTCAGTATGCTATCCGTCTTATAACAACTCTTTATGGCGTGGGTCGTGGGATTATCTTTTAATATCCCGAAGAACTTTGCGTAGGTGATCTCCTGGACGGGCTTTTCACTACCTTTGACCCATGGGTTCATCAGGGTGACCAAACCCAGCGCTATTAAGAACCAAATCATGAGATTTGAGCCGCTCCTTGGCGGCCTCTGTATCTTCCTGTCTTTATTATCCATTTTGTGAGGCTCCGTTTCTTTTTGTTGCGCTATTGTAGCAAATTATATCTATCATATCAAGAGTATACTACCTGCTGCGGAATACCAGAGACGAAGTAGTTCTTGTAACGCGGATATCTCCCGGCAGATCCATCGAACTCCCTCTTCTCTTATGCTTAATGAACTGCTCCATCTCTTTCCAGTGCCTGAAGTTCAGGCGCTTCACCTCTCCGCCAGACTTCTCCAGAGCGTCTCTGACTATCTCTTTTTGGAGAGCCTTCGGTTGAATGGCGAGGTCCTTAAGCTTTATCTCCAAAGATCCCCCTTTAGAGCGCGCTAAATGGCCCAGAAGGCCCGACTTTGCCTCATTTATGAATTCGAAATCCTCTCTCAAGTGCTCCGCCATACTGCATAGAGCTCTCTTAAGCCGCGGATTATACTTCTCCAAGTATGGTATGATGTCGCGCCTGATAACATTTCTGAAATATATCCCCTCGGCATTAGTGCTGTCTATTCTGTATTCAACACCTCTTTTGTCCAGATCTTTCTCTATCTCGGCCTTCTCCAATTCAAATAATGGACGGATTATCCTTAAAGAGCCCTCTTCCCGTACCGGAGAGATACCAACGACCCCTTTTAGCGACGCGCCTTTGATGACGCGCATCAATATGGTCTCAGCCTGATCATCAAGAGTGTGTCCCGTTGCTATAACGTCTGCCTTAACTGCTCTGGCCGCGTCCTTAAAAAATTTATATCTCTCCTCCCGGGCGGTCTCCTCCGTCGAGAGACCTTTAGACCTCTTTTTTGACAGGTCTATCTTTTTATGGATGTACCCTAGGTCAGAGTATTCTGTTATCTTTTTTACAAAGAGCGAATCTTCACTGGATTCCTTGCCGCGTATCCCATGATCGAGATTGCAGACCACAAGCTTGTTTAACTTTAATTTATTCTTAAGATGGGCCAGAGCCTGCAATAAAAATATTGAATCCGGTCCGCCGGAGACGGCGATAAGGACCGTATCTCCGGGCTTCAGCATCTCGTAGTTACGGATGGTCTTTAAGACTCTTTCGATTAAGTTTGTGGGCATGATATTTTAAAGGAGTGGTAGCGGGGACTGGATTTGAACCAGTGACACACCGGGTATGAGCCGATTGCTCTGCCAGACTGAGCTACCCCGCCACGAAAGTTTTAATATAATATACTTATCCTATCTTTTTGTCAATACCGCCGCCTCATGCATACTGCCGGTGCGGTAGCCTTCGAGATCCAGCGTAACATAGATAAAGCCGAGGCTTTTTAACTCTTTTATTACTTTGTCTTTCAATTTTATTCCAAGGGATAGATCATCTTCCGGGACCTCTATCCTCGCCGTCTTTCCATGCAGCCTCACCCTTACCTGTTTGAAGCCCATTCTACGCATGCGGCCTTCGGCCTCTTCTATTCTTTTAAGCCCCGCTATCGTGATCCTGTCATTAAAAGGAAATCTGGACGCCAGGCATGCAAATGAAGGTTTGTCCCAGGTAGGCAACCTCAAGTTTTTCGAAAATTTTCTGATATCGTCTTTGGTGATATCGGCTTTCAAAAGAGGACGCTTTACCCCTTCCTCCTCGGCCGCCTTACTACCATGACGAATATCTTTAAGGTCGTCCAGATTGGTCCCGTCAACGACATATTTCATGCCATATCTTTTCTTAATCGCGTTCAATCTTTTAAAAAGCTCTTTTTTGCAATAGTAACATCTGTTTACCGGGTTGGACCTGAAATTCTTTATATTCAATTCGCGCGTATTTATCGTGATATGCTTAGCGCCGAACTTTTTGGCTATTGATATGGCCTCTTTATATTCGGAGGCGGGATATGTCTCCGATCGCGCGGTAACGGCGAGAACGTTATCCTTACCCAGCGTATCGATAGCCGCCTTCAGCAAAAAGGTGCTATCGAGTCCGCCGGAGTAAGCGACAACCACGCGCTTCATGCCGCGCAGGATCTCTTTTAACCTATCTACCTTATTCACTTATTTTATTTCTTCGCTTCCTTCAGGTCCAACACTACCCAGGCTATGCCTATCGCGGAGATGATCAGATAGGCGTACATCGTCTGCCATAGCCCATACTCAATCGATATCTGGACAGGAAGTTTTGAAAGATCTATCGTCATCAGGTTATACAGGCCGCCTATTGCTATACCGCCGCTCAGTACAGTCATGACCATAACGGCTATCTTATTCTTAAGGCCAACTATAGCTAGGCCTACACATAGAAGCGCAAATAATGGCAATAAGTACACCAGCATGCTCTTCTTATCCAGGTCTTTTGCGTCTTTGAACATAACAGACGCTATCGATATGGCTATCTGGGAATTCTTCTTGTTTATAAGAGTCGGTATATCGTATCCGCTCACTACGATTTTTATCCGGAAATCTCCCATCTCCGATATTTTATTTGTGGTCTTATCAAGCCCTCTGATAAAATTTCCGGCAAACGGGCTATTTTCAAGCATTCCGCCTGACGCCGATTTTGCAAGACTATTAGCGACTTTGGTAGCTGAAGCACTCGCCCTGGCCCACGGCATAAAAAAACCGAGCACAATGGCTACCGCACATATGACGACTAATGACAACAAAATCACTTTCCTCATACGCCCTCCCTTTTGTTGAAACCGGTTACATATCTTTTAACGGCATCCCCTATGCTTTTGAAATCCTTACCGGTAATCCACTCTCTTTTAAATACGCCCTCTCCAAATGCGATGGCGCTTGCCCCGCAAGCGAAGTACTCTTTCATATTCTCCGGCGTAACTTGGCCGCATGCGAGTAACTGTATATCGTTAAACGGTCCCTTTATCTCCTTAAAATACTTTGGCCCAAATACACCCGAAGGAAATACCTTGACCATTGTAGCACCGGCATTCCAGGCACTATATATCTCCTGCGGAGTTAAGGCTCCCGGAAAGACGGGTATCTTATTCTTCACGCAATGCTTCATTACGTCCTCCACCAATACCGGCGTGACTATGAACGTCGCGCCGGCGGCCATAGCTACCTCTAAAGTCTTCACGCTAAGGACGGTTCCCGCGCCCACCGTAAGCCGCTTACCAGCCGTGGCTACGGCCTTCTCGATCAGCGTGGCGGCGCCTCTCGTATTCATCGTTATCTCAATAGTCTTTAGGCCTGCCGATATCGACACCTCCACTAAGGGCTCGACCGATCCGACATCGATGCCCCGGAGTATCCCGAGTATAGGTAACCGTTTAAATTTTTCTATATCCATACTTAATCCGTGTCGTCTCCCAGGAAGCTTTCATAGAATTCACGATAATCTTCTTTCTTATTGCTCTCTCTTAGCGCTATTGCGGTCTTCGGATGTTCATCGAGAATGCCGGTGATCGCATAAGGGATAACATAGCCCCACTCTAACTTATCCCTCAAGGGTATGAACTCCTTCGATATGACGTCTAGTATCGGCCTTATATCATATTTCGGATTTTTTAAGAAGCCGAGCAATAGCTCCGTGGGGCAATTTCCGGCCGCGCGTCCAAGTCCATATATGCTTCCGTCCACATAATTGGCGTCATGGATTATCGCTTCTATGGTATTGGAGAAGGCGAGCTGCTGATTATTATGCGCATGCATGCCTACTTCC
>JAPLMH010000166.1 GCA_026387135.1 Candidatus Omnitrophota bacterium
ATAGGCAACGGCAAGCCCGGAGCGATCACGACGCGGCTTCTGGGTGAATTCAAAAAACTGACAAAGGCGGACGGGGTTAAGTATGAATTGTGATATTTGCGGCAAAAAAGAGGCCACCGTACATCTTACCGAGATAGTAAATGAGCAGATGACGAAGCTGAATCTCTGCGAGGATTGCGCCCGCGAAAAAGGCGCCCAGATGGAAGAGCATTTCGGTTTGAGCGAGCTTCTCTCCGGGCTTACCGATATGGGCACCGCGGTGGAGCCGGAGGTGGCCATCACCACGAAATGTTCGAATTGCGGCCTCACATACCAGAACTTCAGAAAGATCGGCAGGCTTGGCTGCAGCGAATGTTATGAAGCTTTCAAGAAAGAGCTGTCGCCCCTCCTGAAGAGGATCCACGGCGCCGACCGCCACATAGGGAAGGTCTCATTAAGGGGTGGCAAGACGATCAAGGATACCAGGACGCTGCAGGACCTGAAGGTGCAGCTTGAAAAGGCGATCCAGATGGAGGAGTTCGAAGAGGCGGCCAAACTCAGGGATAAGATCAGGGATTTTGAAAAGAAGGCGAAGGCCAAAGAAGAATGACGAAAGTGAATATCGACGATTTTTTGAAGAAAGACAGCGAGTGGCTCAAAGGAACGGGCCCCAATTCGGATATAGTCATGTCCTCGAGGGTGAGGCTTGCCAGAAATCTTGACAAGTTGGCATTCTCTCACTGGGCCGACAAAAAACAACAGGAATCGATAATGAACGCGGTCTTCGACGCCGCCCGATCAGTCAACTATCTCAAAGACGCTCTCTTTATAAGGCTCAAGGACCTGAACGAGGTCGACAGGATATTTCTTGTGGAGAGGCACCTGATGAGCCCGGAGCATACCAAAGATGTTGAATTCAAAGCTCTGATAGTGGACCCTAAGGAGATAGTCAGCATAATGGTCAATGAAGAGGACCATCTCAGGATCCAGGTCCTGCAGTCCGGGTTCAATCTCATGGAGGCATGGAGGATAGTAGACTCTCTCGATACGGAATTAAGTAAAAAATTATGGTTCGCTTATTCCGCTAAATGGGGGTATCTTACCGCATGTCCGACCAACACCGGCACGGGCCTGCGTGGTTCGGTAATGCTTCATCTGCCGTCTCTGGTATTTACGGCTCAGATAGGCAAGATATTGCAGGCTACAGCTAAACTTGGGCTGAATATAAGAGGGCTCTACGGCGAAGGCACCGAGGCGAGCGGCAATCTTTTCCAGGTGTCGAACCAGGTATCTCTGGGGCGCACCGAAGAGGATATGATAGACAATATAGAGAGGATAATAAATCAGATAATAGCGCGGGAAGAGACCACTAGGCGCACAATATCCACAAAGAACAGAGAGGCGCTGGTCGACAGGGTGTGGCGCGCCTATGGCACTCTGAAGAGCGCCCACATAATCACGAGCAATGAGACTATCGCGCTCCTTTCGGCGATAAGGCTCGGCGTCGATCTGGGCATAGTGAAGAACCTGGACAGGCGTATGGTGAACGAGCTGTTGATTCTTACCCAGCCGTCGCACCTGCAGAAGCTTGAAGGAAAAATTTTAAACGCTAACGAACGCGACATGAAGCGCGCGGCACTTATCCGCGAAAGATTGACTTAAAGGAGATATTAAAAGATGGCGATGTTCAATAGATTCACAGAGAGAGCGAGAAAGGTAATCCTTCTGGCCAAAGAAGAGGCGAAGAGATTTAATCACGACTATATAGGCACGGAACATATTCTTCTGGGCCTCGTGAGAGAGGGCGAAGGAGTAGCCGCGGCAGTGCTGGCAAGCTTCGGGTTGACCTCCGACAAAATACGCATAGAGGTGGAAAAGCTGGTACAGCCCGGGCCGAGTACCGTGATATCAGGAGACCTTCCATTTACGCCAAAAGCGAAGAAGGTGATGGAGCTGGCTACAGAAGAGGCCAGAGCCCTTGGACATAACTACATTGGCACGGAGCATCTATTGCTTGGCTTGATACGAGAAGGCGAAGGGGTCGCATCGCAGGTCCTGATGAATCTGGGGTTGGAGCTCGAAAGGGTGCGTGAAGAGGTGATGAATCTGCTTGGCTCTGCCATTCCGGGTTACGAGATGGGGCAGAAGGTCTCTCACGCGAAGACGCCGGCCCTCGACGCATTCGGCCGGGACCTCACAAAATTGGCAAAAGACAATAAACTCGATCCTGTCATAGGCAGGAAGAATGAGATAGAGCGCGTTATACAGATATTATCCAGACGCACTAAGAATAACCCTGTTCTGCTCGGCGAAGCGGGCGTAGGTAAGACGGCGATAGTCGAAGGTCTCGCGCAGAAGATAGTGACTGGCGATATCCCGGAGATCCTGAAGGACCAAAGGATAATAATATTGGATCTTGCGCTTATGGTCGCCGGCACAAAGTACCGGGGCCAGTTCGAGGAGAGGATCAAAGCGGTGATGGATGAGATACAGCGCTCGGAGGATATCATAATCTTTATTGACGAGCTCCACACTCTCATAGGCGCCGGCGGCGCCGAGGGCGCTATAGACGCTTCAAATATATTGAAGCCAGCCCTCTCGCGCGGAGAGATACAGTGCATAGGGGCGACGAGGTGAAGTTCACGGATGCCGCGATAGAAGCAGCGGCCAAACTTTCCGATAGATATATAACCGGCAGATACCTGCCCGATAAAGCTATAGACCTGATAGATGAGGCGGGTGCCAGGGCGCGCCTCTCCACCATGACGGCTCCTCCGGATGTCAAAGATATCGAGGAGCAGATGGAGGTCGTAAAGAAAGAGAAGGAGCAGAGCGTTAAAGGCCAGGACTTCGAAAAGGCGGCTAAATTCCGCGATGAAGAAAGAAAGCTGAAAGAAGATCTCACCGGCATAAAGAAAGAATGGAAAGAGTCGCGCGGCAAGATCGAGCCGAAGGTCACGGACGATGACATAGCCTATATAGTTTCAAAGTGGACCGGCATCCCGATAGTAAAACTCGAAGAGAAGGAGCAGTCAAAGTTCCTGAAGATGGAAGAGGGCCTGCATAAACGCGTCATAGGGCAGGATGAGTCGATAAGCGTTATCGCTCATGCCGTGAGGCGTTCGCGCGCCGGCATAAAGGATCCCAGGAGGCCTATAGGATCGTTCATATTCTTAGGGCCCACCGGTGTGGGCAAAACGCTTGTGGCCAGGGCGCTGGCCGAATACATGTTCGGCGACGAAGACGCGATAATACAGATCGATATGTCGGAGTATATGGAGAAGTTCAATGTATCGAGGCTCGTCGGAGCTCCTCCCGGATACGTCGGATATGATGAGGGAGGCCAGCTCACCGAGAAGGTGCGCCGCCGCCCGTATTCCGTAGTATTGCTTGATGAGATCGAAAAGGCGCACCCCGACGTATTCAATATACTCTTGCAGATGCTGGAAGAGGGGCGTCTCACCGACTCGTTCGGCAGGAAAGTGGACTTTAAGAATACCATCATCATAATGACCTCGAACATAGGCGCAGAGACGCTTAAGAAGCAGGGCTCCATAGGATTCAAATCCCAGGAAGAGGAAGTGACATACCAGTCTATGAGGTCGAGGTTATTGGAGGAAGTGAAAAAAGTATTTAAGCCGGAGTTCTTAAACAGGGTGGACGACACGATAGTCTTCAGGCCTCTGACAAAAGAGGACCTCGATAAGATAATCGAGCTTGAGATAAAGGATGTTGAGTCCAGGCTTAAGGACCAGAAAATTATAATAGAACTGACCAAGGAAGCGAAAGATTTTCTGGTGGAGCGCGGATTTGACAAAGTCTTTGGCGCCAGGCCGCTGAAGAGGACCATCCAGAGATTCCTGGAGGATCCTCTGGCCGAAGAGATCATAAAGGGCAGTTACAAGAACGGCGCCAAGGTGCGCGTGACCGCAAAGGCCGACAGTCTGGACTTCGTTAAGGTTTAACATGTCGTATGAGAAATATACGCGCACGACGCCGATTCAAGGCGACACTTATATTTTTACTTGTATTAAGCGCCATAGCGTTCTTTGAGAGCAGGATAGAGGCTTTCGCTCCTAGGGTGAAGATCCTGGCTGAGGACAGGATAGGGGGTGTCTTCGGCAAGAATCTGGACATATCCATAGGGCGTATCGACGGAGGTATAGTCCGCCCGATAGCTCTGCGGAATGTAAAAATATTGAGCAAAGCTCGCGAGAAATACGGATCCCGGATATTTTTGATCAGGAACATGGTCTCGAATTACCGGGTTTGGGATCTCTTCTTTCCCGATAAATTCAAGAGAGCGCCCCGCATAGATATAGATTTTGAGACCAAGAACAGGGAGCTCTCAGGTTTTTTGACGGTCGAAGGAGCCATAGATAACGCCGTTGTGCGCGGTCATGTAAGATTATTTGGTTCAAGCAAAATAGAACTTGAAGGGCGTATCAAGAACGGCATAGCCCGTTTGATACTCAGGCCCGGATCGGGTCTGATCAAATTAGAGGCTAATTTCGCGGCGGATGGAGTGCTGCTGATATCCGTAAAAGTAAAACACTTCAAGCTGCGGGACGTCGATCTTGCCGGAGACGTCATAATAAGGAATATAGCGGTAAAAAATTCTATAGACCCGAAGGACGAATCTCTCGAAGGCGATATAGAAGCGACAAATGTAATAGTAAATTATAAACCGTTCTTTGATCTGAAGGCATCGTATAAAATATCGAAGGAGACGCTGGAAGTTTCAGATCTCGATCTCGGGCATATGTTATATCTGAACGGAAAGTTCGGATTGAGGGAGCCGCATATTATAGATATGGTAGCGGTGACCGATAACATGAATATGCCGCAGGTCCTCTCGGTGATCAATGCCGGTTACGGCTCATATGTTTCAGGGTCTATGAACTCGAAGTCGGAGCTTAAAGGTACCGTAAATAATTTAAAGACCAATATACATTTTGAGATGAGAAAAGGCCGTATAGGTGAAGTGAATTTTGATTATTTGAGCGTATCTCTCAAGGGCGACGGCCCCATGATGAGGATAGAGGACTCCAGGGTAATGCGCGAAAGCGGACCTGTGGTTCTGGGCGGTGAAATAGACTTAAGGCGTATAGGAAAAGAGAGCATCTTCGAGAATATAAAGGTGCTGAACGGCGAGAATACCATGGCCTGGGACGGGTGGGAGACCGCCAAGTGGCAGGATGTGCGTGAATTCAGGATGACAAAGAATGTCGCCGGCGGTTTTAATGTCGGGTTCAAAAAGTACGTAAATGATTCTAATGTGGACGAGAGCTTAAGGGAGCGGGATCAGGTTGAGCTCGGTTACAACCTGCATCCGAATGACAGTATCAAGTTTAAGTTCGGGGATAACAGTAACTTTTTCGGTCTGGAGCACAAGGATAAGTTTTAATCAGAGGAAAGATATGTTAAGGGACTTAGCTAAATTAATAGGAAAAAGATTCGTAGAGTTTGTCAGATACGGGGGAGGCGCCTCTATTCTTTTGGGCGAGACTCTATTCTGGATACCTATGCCGCCTATGAGAAGGAAGCAGATATTCGAACAGATGTCGAAGATCGGGGTAGACTCGCTCCCTATAGTCTCTCTGATAAGCCTCTTCACCGGAATGGTCTTGGCGCTTCAAAGCGCATATCAGATGCAGAAGATCTCCGCGGAGATCTATATTGCGGGATTAGTTGCGCTCTCTATGGTGCGCGAGCTCGGGCCGGTCCTGACGGCGCTCATAGTCGCGGGCCGCATAGGCGCTTCCATCACCGCGGAAGTCGGGACGATGAAGGTCACGGAACAGATCGACGCCCTGGAGACTCTCGCCACCAACCCCGTAAAGTATCTCGTTGTGCCGAGATTTTTAGCCCTCGTGATAATGATACCGCTTTTGACGCTCTATGCCGATGTCATCGGAGGGTTAGGAGGATACCTGATAGGCGTTCACAAGCTCAATATAACGCATGCAATGTATATGAAGATGACATGGAAGGCGTTGAAGTATAAAGATGTATATACCGGCCTGATAAAGAGCGTATTCTTCGCCGTCATAATATGTATAGTAGCGTGTTATGAAGGCATGAGGGCCGAGGGAGGAGCGGAGGGCGTCGGCAGGGCGACTACGTCGAGCGTAGTGACGAGCTTCATATTGATAATAGCGTCCGACTGTTTCTTCACGGCGTTGTTCTACTTCTTAACTTAAAAGAGATATGATAGAGATAATAAACGTTTCAAAATCTTTTGACGGCCATAAGGAGCTGGATAACCTGAACTTGAATATAAAGACGGGCGAATCGACCGTTATCATAGGCCGCTCCGGCTGCGGCAAGAGCGTTCTTTTAAAACATATCATAGGTTTGTTAAAGCCGGACTCGGGGCATGTGCTGATAGACGGTAAAGATATAACACGCATGGACGAGAAGGAGCTCAGCGCTGTGAGGCTGAAGTTCGGCATGCTATTTCAGGGCGCCGCTCTTTTTGATTCGCTTAATATCCTTGAGAACGTGGGGTTCGCGCTGATCGAACATACGAATACGCCCAGAGCCGATATAATTAAAAGGGTCAAGGAGAGCCTCACTCTCGTGGGGTTAAAGGACATAGAGTACAAGAAGCCCGCGGAGCTTTCCGGCGGCATGAGAAAGCGCGTAGGTTTGGCCCGCGCCATTCTCGTGAGGCCCGAGATAATGCTATACGACGAGCCCACGACCGGAGTCGACCCGATCATGGGCGACTCTATCAACGATCTCATAATCAAGTTACATACGAAGCTTAATGTAACATCTATAGCCGTTACGCACGACATGATCAGCGCCTATAAGATAGCCGACAGGGTCGCCATGTTATATAATGGCAAGATAGTAGCGGACGGCACACCCGATGAGATAAAGAATACTAAGGACCCCATAGTCAGGCAGTTCATCACGGGCGCCGGCACGGGGCCGATAACGGAAGGTATAGATTTCGAGCATTTGGTATAAATACAATACGACGGAGGGGTAGATGGATGATCTGAAGATCTTTGAATTGAAGGTGGGCGTGTTCATAATGATAGGTGTGGCTATACTTTTTATCATAGTATTTTCTATAGGCGATATTAATCTTGTGAAGAGGGGCTATCATATAAAAGTGGATTTCAATTTCGTCGATGGTATCGGCCCAAGCGCGCCGGTGAGGGTCTCTGGAATCGGTGTAGGGCAGATAGATGGGCTTAAACTCTACTATGACGAGAAAGAGAAGAGGACGAAGGCCCAGCTTAACGCGTGGGTGAGAGAGGGCGTCAAGATAGAGGAAGATGCCGTCGCTACGATAAGCACTCTCGGCTTTATGGGTGAGAAGTACATGGAGATAGCTCCCGGGAGTTCCGGTAAGCCGTTCTTAAAGAACGGGGATCTTCTGGTAGGCAAAGACCCTGTTCCGATGGCGAAGGTCATTGAGAACTTAAGCGAATTGACAAGCTCTGTTAATGTGATAGTGAACAGGCTGAAGAACGGAGAGGGCACCATAGGCAAACTGTTGACGAGAGACAAGATCCATCAGGACCTTGAGGCATTCGTCGAGGACATAAAGAATAATCCATGGAAACTTTTAAACAAACCCAGAGGGCAATAAGCATATGACTGTACTATATCTAAGAGCTTTTTTCATAATACTCAGCACCATAGTCGGATATTATGTGGGCGGTATCCTTGGCAATTTTGATCTCGTATGGCGTATGGGCGGCGCTGTGGCCGGACTGGCCGGGTCGTTCGTTATAGTCATCCTTGAATTCTTCACCAGGAGGTTCTCCGCGAGGAATCTTTCCGCGGCCGTATTTGGGCTCATATTCGGTTTCTTCATGGCATGGATAGTGACGAGCGTATTGAAACTTATACCTATGAGCATAGAGATCTTTTCGTCGCTGCAGATAATAATGATATTGGTATTCTGCTATCTGGGAATGGTAATAGCCATGCGCGGCAAAGATGAGTTCAACCTTATCGTACCTTATGTGAAGTTCGTAAGGCAGGACGAGCGCGAGGATATCATACTTCTGGACACCAGCGTCATCATCGACGGTAGAATAGCCGATATACTGCAGACCAAGTTCATAGAGGGAAGGATCGTAATACCGAGATTCATCTTAAGGGAGCTGCAGCAGATAGCCGATTCCGGAGATTCGCTGAAACGTAACCGAGGCCGACGCGGGCTGGACATATTGAACAGGATACAGAAGGACTCGAAGCTCAACGTCAGGATAAATGAGGAAGATTTCCCGGAAATCAGGGACGTCGATGCCAAGCTTGTGAAGTTGGGGCAGCTGGTGGGCGGAAAAGTTGTCACCAATGATTTTAACCTGAACAAGATAGCAGAGCTGCAAGGAGTGACCGTGCTCAATATAAATGAGCTCGCGAACGCTCTAAGGCCGGTGGTACTGCCCGGCGAGCTGATGGATATCAGGATATCCAAAGAGGGTAAGGAATACAACCAGGGCGTGGGGTATCTTGACGACGGCACTATGGTAGTCGTAGATAATACCCGCCAGATGATAGGACAGGTAATAAAAGTGGCGGTAACGAGCGTATTGCAAACTTCCGCCGGCAGGATGATATTCGCTAAGTTCGAAGAGCCTCCGAAGCCTCAAACTGGCGGCGGCTGGAAGGGTAGATGAAGTACAAGGTTGCCGCAATAGTTCCGGCTGCCGGTTCGGGTCACAGGCTTGGGGCTAAGGAGAAGAAGCCGTTCGTGCTATTAGCCGGAAAGCCTCTCATAACATACGCGCTGCTTGCCCTCGACTCATCTAAGTACATCGACCGGATCTATGTAGCGGCCGACCCGGATTCAATAAGACGCCTGGAAGGCATAATAGTTAAATACGGAATAAGAAAAGTAGTGAAGGTGGTCGCCGGAGGCAGGACGCGGGCCGCATCCGTAAAAAATTGTTTCGATCTGGTGGATCCGCTGTGCGATATAGTATTGATCCACGATGGCGCAAGGCCATTCCCCGGAGACTCCGATATAATGAACTCCGTGCTTTTGGCCGGTAAATTCGGAGGGTGCGTCACCGCAATACCTATGACAGACACGGTCAAGCTCTCCGGTAAGGGCCTCTTCGTAAAGAAGACCATTGACAGAAGCTCTCTGTGGAGGGCGCAGACGCCGCAGGCGTTCAGATATGGCATTTTAAAGAAAGCTTTAAACGTAATTGATGATATTGCAAGCATAACAGACGACGCGTCCGTGTTGGAGCGTTTGGGTAAGAAGGTCAAGATCCTCAAGGGATCGCCGCGGAACATAAAGGTGACGACCAAAGAGGACTTAAAAATCGCAGAGGTGCTGATATGAGGATAGGAATAGGATACGATATACACAGGCTCGTTGAGGAGAGGAAGCTCTTTTTAGGAGGCGTCGAGATACCTTATGTTAAGGGTCTGATCAGCCATACCGATGGAGACGTGGTCCTGCACGCTATAGCTGATGCTATTTTGGGCGCCCTGGCGCTGGGCGATATAGGCCAGCATTTTCCCGACACTGACCCTGATTACAAGAATATGCCGAGCGGCGATATCCTGCAGCGCGTCACCCGTATTTTGGAGAAGAATAATTTCGTGATAGGGAATATCGACACGGCCATAATAGCCGAGGAACCCAAGATCTATCCATTCAGGGATAAGATGGTTGAAAGGATAGCCAATATTTTGGGAGTGGAGAGATCGAAGATAAATGTAAAGGCTACCACGAACGAAGGCGTGGGCTCGATAGGGAAAGGGGATGCTATAGCAGCTTATGCCGTAGCGGTCCTGGTGGAGAAATAAATTTGAGGTGATAGATGACTACCTGCATTAGCGTTCTGCTGAATATAATACTTATAGTACTGATCTTCTGGATAGTCGTGGCCATATTCTTAAGAAAAGAGATACGGGCGATATTTGAGCGCGATCCGGCCGCTGGCGGGTTCCTGGAAGTGCTTCTGACGTATTCCGGGATACACGTGCTCGTATTCCATAAGGTGGCTCAAAGCCTGCACAGGATGCGTATACCATTTTTACCAAGATGGATATCGCAGATCGGCAGGTTCTTTACCGGCATTGAGATACACCCGGGTGCCACTATCGGCAACGGACTGTTTATCGATCACGGCATGGGAGTGGTGATAGGAGAGACCGCTATAATAGGCGATAATGTCACTCTCTACCAGGGCGTGACGCTCGGCGGGACGGGTAAAGAAAAAGGGAAGCGCCATCCCACCGTCGGGAATAATGTTGTAATAGGCGCCGGCGCCAAGGTGCTGGGAAATATTAAAATAGGCGATAACTCTTATATAGGCTCTAATGCCGTCGTCATAAAGGATGTGCCGGATAATTCTACCGTAGTGGGTGTGCCGGGCAGGATCACAAAACAGGACGGCAAGAAGATAGAGCTCAGCCTAGACCACGTACATGTCCTCGACCCGCTTTTACAGGAGATAGACGAGCTTAAGAAGAGGCTTGATAATTTAGAGAAATGAAGATCTACAATTCGTTAACAAGGACCAAAGAAGATTTTATTCCGCTCAAAGAGGGTAAAGTAGGAATATACGTCTGCGGCCCTACCGTTTATGATGAACCGCATATAGGTCATGCCAGGAGCGCATACATATTCGACGTGATCCGCCGCTACCTCTCCGGGAAGTACGAAGTGAAATTCGTAAGGAATGTTACGGACGTCGACGACAAGATCATAGACAAGGCCAAAAAAGAGTCCAAGACGGCCGAAGAGGTCTCCAAAAAATATCTTGATTCATATCATGAAGATATGGACCTTCTTGGCATAGGCTCACCGGACAAAGAGCCTCTGGCGACGGAATATATCCCCAAGATAGTAAAGTTTATCGGCATCTTAATAGAAAAAGGATGCGCTTATGAGTCGGCCGGCGACGTCTATTTCGATATAAAGAAGGCTAAAGATTACGGAAAGCTCTCGAACCAGAACATAGAGAAGATGGAAGCGCCCGTCAGAGTTGCGGCGGGACAGGCGAAGAAGGACCCTCTAGATTTTGCGTTATGGAAGAAGGCCAAAGAGGGCGAGCCCTCATGGGATAGTCCCTGGGGGGCCGGCAGGCCCGGCTGGCACATAGAATGCTCCGCTATGAGCTCCGATATCCTTGGCGATGAATTTGATATTCACGGCGGTGGAGTCGACCTTATATTTCCGCACCATGAGAACGAGATAGCTCAGTCCGAAGGCGCCGGCAAGGCCTTTGCCAGATACTGGATGCATAACGGCCTCCTTACAATAGATAACGAGAAGATGGCCAAATCTTTAGGCAATTTTATCTCCATAAAAGATTTTATGCTGAAGCATAAAGACGCGGATTATCTTAAATTGCTCTTCCTGAACACTCACTACAGGCATCCGGTTGATTATACCGAAGAGAGAATACAGGAGATGAAGGCGCAAAAAGAGCGGTTTGTCATCATGCTTGAAAAGATAGAGAGGATCAAGGGTCGCAAGGTCACAGGGGCACAGGGTCACAGGGTAAAAGAATTAGAAGAATATGAGCGCAACTTCGAAGAAGCGATGGAAGACGATTTCAATATGCCTTTGGCGCTCTCCAGTCTATTTGAAATGGTGAATTATACTAACAAAAATATAGACGATGCCAAGATCGCGCTAGAATCCAAAAAAATATTACTGAAGCTTTCGACTATTTTTGGGCTGGAGCTTAAGAACAAAGGCACTCTAGACTTGCCGGCTAAAGTAGAATCTCTCATAAAAGAGAGAGATGAAGCAAGGACAAAGAAAGATTATAAGAGATCCGACGATATAAGGAAGAAGCTTTCCGATATGGGCGTGATACTTGAGGATACCAAAGAAGGCACCGTATGGCGCAAAGAGCTTTAAAGAGGGGCGTATTCATAACGTTCGAGGGCGTTGAAGGTTGCGGTAAGAGCACACACTCCAAACTTCTATTCGAACATCTGAAGAGGTCCGGCTATCGCACCGTGCATACCCGCGAGCCTGGCGGCACAGGACTCGGTGAGGCGGTAAGAAGGGTGCTCTTGGATTCACCGGAAATACGCATATCTGACCTGGCTGAACTATTTCTCTTCGAAGCATGCCGCGCCCAGATAGTGAAAGAGATAATAAAGCCGGCGCTCAAAGAAGGCGCCATAGTGATAAGCGACAGGTTCAGCGATGCCACGTTCAGTTATCAGGGTTATGGCGGCCGCGTTGACCTAAAGGCCATAAAGGCGCTTGACAGGGTAGCGACGACCGGATTAATCCCGGACCTGACGATGCTTCTGGATATAGATACGGCCGAGGGGCTAAAGAGGGCGCGTAAAAAAGGTATCGATAGGATGGAAAAGAAAGATATCTCCTATCATAAGAGAGTGAGAGCCGGATACTTAAAGCTTTCGAAACAGTATCCCGGCAGGATAAGAAGAGTGGAAGTGTACGGACCGATCCCGGAAGTCCAGGCAAAGATAAAACGTGAGGTAGAGATTGTCATTCGAAAGTTTAAAAGGTCAAGATAGCGCAGTCAGCCATCTAAAGGCTGCATTGAGGAACGACCGGGTGTCGCATGCCTACATATTCTCAGGACCCGACGGGATAGGCAAGCGTCTGGCCGCCATCAACTTCGCGAAGGCTCTTAATTGTGCAAGCCCCGTATCAGGCTCTCCGTGCGACCAGTGCCCTTCATGCAAAAAGATAGGCTCATCGAACCATCCCGACGTCTTTATCCTGAATCCCAAAGAGGATAGCATGTCGATAAAGATAGAGGATGTGCGCTCTCTCATCAATAGTGTCTATTTGAAGCCGTTTGAAGCGCGAAAAAAAGTCTATATCATAGAAGGCGCCGAATACATGAAGCACGAGGCGGCGAACGCCCTGTTAAAGACACTCGAAGAGCCGCCGGCAGATTCTGTGATCATATTACTGACCGAGAATACAAAATCGCTCTTTCACACTATAGTTTCTCGCTGCCAGGTGGTGAAGTTCTTTCCTCTTAAATTGAAGGAGGCCGAGGAGATACTGACTAAAGAGTATTCGCTCTCTCAGTCTGATGCGCATACACTATCGCATCTGTCGGGAGGCAGATTGGGGGAGGCGCTGAAATTTAAGGACGGCGATATATTCACAAAGAGGTCGATTCTCATAGATAAGATAATGTCGGCCTCCAGGGCGGACTTCGATTTTGATGATATGCCTAAGGAAGACGTGAGGGTATACCTGGATATGATATTGGCGTGGTACAGTGATATA
>JAPLMH010000020.1 GCA_026387135.1 Candidatus Omnitrophota bacterium
ACGATTCTCGCGCCGACTATATCGAGCTTTGTTTCCGATAGGCGCGTTAAGATATTCCCCGTGAGCGACTTCTTCAACCCATCCGGCTTTATTAATACTAGGGTGGCTTGATTCATAGTATCTCCTATTTATGTATGATTATACTGATATCGTTACAATGAGCATTATATTTAACTACAAATCGTAGGATTTGTCAAGGCTAAACAGACGGGAGGATAGAGGGTTACGCCTTTTTTGACACTATTATATCCAGGATCCTATTCAGGTCCTCTGTAGAGTAGTACTCTATATGTATGAAGCCGCGTTTTTTGCCATGGGCTATCTTGACACGCGTCCCAAGTACATGCTGCAACTGGCTCGCCACATCATCTATGCCGGGATCGGTTTTGGTATCTCTCTTCTTTACGCCCGACGTTCTTCTGGAGACGAGCTTCTCGGTCTCCCTCACGGAAAGCCCTTTATTGATGATAAGGTTGCAGACCCTGATCTGCTCATTCTCCGTCGGAAGAGCGAGAAGCGCTCTGGCATGGCCCGCGCTTATAGCGTCTTTTGAGACCTGGTCCTGTATCTTTTTTGGCAGCGACAAGAGCCTTAACGTATTCGATACCGTTGATTTGTCCTTCCCGAGCACCTGCGCTATCTTGTCCTGGGTAAATTTGAATTCCGATATAAATCGTTCGAATGCGTTCGCCTCTTCTATAGCGTTAAGCTCTTCGCGCTGGATATTCTCTATCAGCGATATCTCGAGCATGTCGAGATCGGATACCTCTTTCACAATGGCCGGTATCTTTTCCAGCTGCAGACGCTTCGCGGCGCGCAGCCTTCTCTCTCCGGCGATCAGCTCATACCCGTCATGCGCTTTTCTAACCAGCACAGGCTGTATGATACCCTTTTCTTTTATCGATTTAATAAGCTCATTCAGTTTTTCTTCGTTGAAGTCAACTCTGGGCTGATATTTATTTGTCTTAACCTGGGATAGGAGTAAACTGACAATCGAGGCCATTAGGCCGACGAAGCAATCTCGTTTTCAGCATTTGAGATTGCTTCGCTCCCTTCGGTCGCTCGCAATGACGAATCTAGCATACTAGTGTTTTTGACCCCTAACAACTCCTTCGTAAAATCTTCGTATTTTTTAGCTGCGATAGAGTTCCTGTCATATAAAGCTATTGGTTTACCAAAACCCGGAGCTTCGGCAAGCCGAATATTTCTCGGGATCACAGTATCGTACACTTTGGTGTTGAAAAACTTTTTAACTTCATTTATTACTTCATTGGTTAAATTAGTTCTGTAATCCGCCATAGTTAATAGAACGCCCTCGATTTCCAGGGCTGGATTTATATTCTCCTTAACAAGATTGATAGTGTTTACTAATTGGCTCAAGCCTTCCAGCGCATAGTACTCGCATTGTATTGGAATAAGCACTGAATTTGCGGCGGAAAGGGCGTTTATAGTCAGCAGGCCTAACGATGGAGGGCAATCTATCAAAATGAAATCGAACTCGTTTAAAATGCCCGCTATGGCCTTTTTAAGCTTATGTTCTCTGCCCATCACTCCGACGAGTTCAACCTCTGCGCCGGTAAGATTTAGATTGGAAGGAGATAGCGAAAGATTATCTACTTGCGTGCTTATCAGTACGGACTTTGGATCAGCGTCTTCAATAAGTATATCGTAGGTGCTTTTTTTGATGGAGTGTTTGTCTATGCCGAGACCGCTAGTGGCATTGCCTTGGGGATCGATGTCGATTAGGAGGGTCTTCTTGCCTGATATAGCCAAAAACGCTGCTAAATTTATTGCGGTGGTCGTCTTGCCAACTCCACCTTTTTGATTACAAAGCGCTATTACTTTTGCCATCTTATCCAGGGCCGACTTTTCACGTGAAAACCGCTATTGGAACCGACAATATCTTTTGTATAAATATTACACTATCTTCTGCTTAAAGTCAATATGTCTTAAGTCTTTTTTAATATCGCCGACTGTTCGACTATGGTCAGGAGCGTGTTAACCAC
Organism: Candidatus Omnitrophota bacterium; assembly: GCA_026387135.1. Classification (GTDB taxonomy): domain Bacteria; phylum Omnitrophota; class Gorgyraeia; order 2-01-FULL-45-10; family 2-01-FULL-45-10; genus 2-01-FULL-45-10. The sequence continues at coordinate 2,007 of JAPLMH010000020.1, forward strand.
CCAATATAATACCATGCCGGATGGCATGCTGTAGAAAATAAATCCGAACATCACCGGCATCATGATAAGCATCATCTTCTGCTGCTGTTTTTGCTCTTCGGTAACGGCGCTGCCCATGACCTTAGTAGACACTTTCTGTTGAAACACCATAAGCACGACCATCACCAGCGGCAATATGTTTATGTGATTACCGATCAATGGCAAGGTGGCAGGTATGGACACGGCATCAGGCATTGATAGGTCTTTTATCCATAAGAAGCTCGCGCCTCTGAGATCTATGGATTTGGTGAGAGCCTGATAGAGCGCGATGAATATCGGCATCTGAAGCAAAAGCGGCAAACACCCGCCCAGCGGATTTATATTGTTCTTTTTATAAAGCTCCATGACTTCTTTATTGAGCTTCTGCGGACTATCTTTAAACTGTACCTTAAGTTTTTCCATCTGAGGATGCAGTTCGTGCATCTTCTGCATGGACTGAAAACTTTTGAGCGTAAGAGGGAAGAGCAGGACGTTTAAAAGCACCGATAGGATGATGACCGACAAGCCCCAGCTCTTAACTACACCGTGACAGAGTCCCAGCATAAAAAGCAGGGCCTTGGCTATCCACCCAAAGAATCCGTAGTTTATCGTCTCCTCAAACTCCATGCCTATCTTCTTCAGCTCTGACGCGACGCTTGGGCCGGCATATAATAGATACTTCTGCTCTATAAAAGAGTTGGCTGGTATTGTTATGCGATCCATCTCTATACCGGCTACCAGGTCTTCGCCGACCGCAAAATTATGGAACTGGTGATTGGTTTGGCCGAACGGCTTCATTATAAGAGAGAAGTATCTTGTCTTCAGCGCCACCCAGCTGACTATGCCGGGGTTTGTGATGATGTTGTTTTTCGGACGTTTGAAGTTCACTGTCTTGCCATCAACTTTTGCCGTAACCTCGACAAGTCTCTTGTCAGCCATGTTAGTTTCAACAACACCCGACCCGCTTATGATTTGATAAGTTATATCTTTTGGTTGGGCGGATAGGTTTTTTATAAAGATTTGCAACTCTATGGTATCATTGGAGTTATTTAATGTGTATTGTTTTATTATCTGCAGGTCTTTCAAGTTTAGCGTACAAATTACTTGATTTAGCTTTGTGCTTATTGAGTACTTGGAGGATTCTAGCGGCAGGGTTCCCGAGACATCTTTTATGGAAAAAAGGTATCGGCTCGGGTCCTTCTCTTCCACCAGCACAAAAGGTTCGAGCGAGCCATGCTTCTTATGCTGCTTGAGCTCTATCTTCTTTACCGCGCCGCCTATATCGCTGAACGTGAATATGCTTCTATCGGTGGCGACGACCGACTCCTTCTCGCCCTCCGTCGGCACAGACGGCGACGGGACGAACGATCTTACGTCTATCTCTTTTGCGATCACCCTTTCTGTAGGGTTTGCGACCTGCACCTTTTTCGGCGCAGGGAACAAGAACTGGAACATCACTATCACAATTATCGACAACGTAACCGCTGTTATTAGTCTCTTTTCCATAGATTATTGTACCGGGTCGTAACCGCCTCGTGAAAAGGGGTTACACCTGATCAGCCTCCAAGCGCTTTTGATCCCGCCGAATAATACGCCGTGCTTTTCTACGGCCCCTAAAGCATATTCGGAGCAGGAAGGATAAAA
>JAPLMH010000056.1 GCA_026387135.1 Candidatus Omnitrophota bacterium
GGCAGCGTCAAGGCCCATACCGCCGTTACCTCCGCCTACACCTGAAAAGGTAGGCCGGGCCACGAGTGAGAACCAGGCGATAATCAATGCTGTGGATCAAAGCATCTCATCGCCGTCTCCTAGCCAGGAAGCAAGGTATGAGAGGATTCAGACGGCTCTGTCGACCTATGTGCAGGCATTTAAGAAGGCGATGATACCGTATCCTATAGAATCGATGAGGTTAGTGATGGATGGGCAGAGAACGTATATAGCCGAAGTTAATTAACAATCAATAAGGGGTCAGGCGCTTTTTGGGTAGGCACCCGCCAACTTTTGAAGTATAATCATCTACATGAATAAAAAAGCGATCGTTCTGCTTTCCGGAGGGCTGGATAGCATACTTGCGGCGAGACTGATGCTCGAACAGGGCATCGAGATCCTCGCCGTCAACTTTTCCGCGAAGCTATGCATGTGCGGATGTAAAAAGACGGGTATTTTATGGAGATAGTGAAAAACCCGCAGCATGGGCACGGAGCGAATATGAATCCGTGCATCGACTGCAAGATCTATATGTTCAAACACGCGAAAGAGCTGATGGCCGAGACCGGCGCCTCGTTTCTTGTGACGGGCGAGGTCCTGGGCGAGCGGCCCATGTCCCAGCGAATGGATGCGCTGAATCTCATAGAAAAGAGAGCCGGGGTGAAGGGGCTGCTTTTGCGGCCGCTTACAGCGAAGAATCTGGAACCCACAAAACCGGAGCTCGAAGGCATCGTTGACAGAAAAAAGCTTCTGGATATAAGAGGCAGGTCGAGAAAGCCTCAGATGGCATTGGCAAAGGAATTTGGCATCACGGAGTATCCCAGTCCCGCCGGAGGGTGCTTGCTGACAGATCCCGGATTCGCAAAGCGCGTAAAGGACGCGATCAAGCACGGTGAGTTCAATGCTGAAAACCTGGCCCTTCTTTCCGTAGGCAGACATTTCAGGATATCGGAGGGAGCGCGCCTTGTGGTCGGGCGCGACGAGGGAGAAAATAGCGTGCTTGAGTCTCTTATAAAGCCGGGTGATATTATATTTGAGTTAACGGATCATGAGGGGCCTAGCTCTATTTTAAGGGGCGGTGCGTCGGAAAACTTTATCCGGATAGCGGCAGGCATCGCGGCCTATCATACGAAGTTCCGCCTGGATGAGTCCTTAAGAGTAGATTATTGGAAGAGCGGTGAGCAGCGCACAACCATAGCTGTCAAGCCCGCGGAGCAATTTAGCGTAGAAGAAGCGAGAATATAAGCGTTAGCCGTATTGATTTAACTTATAACCTATGATATACTCCAGATAATATGCTGAAAACCTTCGAAAATTCCAAAAAAGAGAGGATAGGCCAAGAGCTCGTCAAGGCCGGGATCATCACGGCGAAACAGCTGAAGTTCGCCATCAAGGAACAGCGCAAGTTAAAAAAAGAAGGCAGAGAGCGTATCGGCGAAGTCCTCTTAAGGGCGGGGTTCATCGACGAGAAGACCCTGACCATGTTTCTGGAAAAGTACCTTGACATCCCTTACGTCGAACTCAGAAGCGGCAAAAATATAGATCCCCTCGCGGTAAAACTCATTCCGGAGCAGATGGCCAGGAATATCAAGGCCCTGGCCATAGGCATGAATACAAAAAATAATAAGCTCATGGTAGCTATGAGCAATCCTACGGATATAATAGCTATTGATACCCTGAGGCTGAAGACCGGATACGAGATAGACCGGTATTTCAGCCACATGCAGGAGATAAACGCTGCCATAGATAAATACTACGAAGAACATGCGCTTAAAGAATCCGTACAGGACTTTATAAATATAAGAGAAAGCGAAATAAAAGAGAACCAGGATAAGCTGGAAAAGGTGAAGGGTCCGGATCGCCGGGAGAAAAATACCGCGGAATTGGAAGAAGAGGCTGACAAGACCCCCGTTATCGAATTCGTCGACCATCTTTTGACAAATGCCATAAGATCCAGGGCAAGCGACATACATATAGAGCCGAGGGAGAACGAGCTTAGCATAAGATACCGCGTCGACGGCTTCCTCAATAAGTCATCTACGCCGCCTAAAGAGATGCAGGGCGCCATCATAGCGCGGTTAAAGCTTTTGGGAGAAATGAATATAGCTGAGCAGCGCCTCCCGCAGGACGGACGTTTTAAATTCAAATTCGAGCATAGGGACATAGACGTAAGAGTGGCGTCTACGCCCACAGCTTACGGCGAGAAGCTAGTCATGAGGCTTCTGGACAGTATGGGGCTTGTCGTCGACATGACGGAGCTTGGCATGCTGCAGAATAGCGTCGAGCAGTTCAAGTCGATATTAAAACAGTCTTACGGGCTGATACTCGTCACCGGGCCCACGGGTTCCGGCAAGACGACGACGCTATATTCCGCTTTGAGCTTTATTAATACGCCCGATAAAAATATAGTGACCATAGAGGACCCCATAGAGTACGTGATCAACGGTATAAACCAGATACAGACACGGCACACTATAGGGCTTACATTCGCATCCGGCCTCAGGGCGGTCTTGAGGC
>JAPLMH010000116.1 GCA_026387135.1 Candidatus Omnitrophota bacterium
CAATCCTAACCCCAAAAGCGACATCGTCGCCGGCTCGGGATTTGTAATAGGAGGTGAGGGAGTTTGTTCGTTAAACTCGAAATTATCCTTTAATATGCCGAAATCTTCCGGACCGATCTCGTAGTCACCGTTCGCATCACCCTTATTTCCGGATTCTTCCCAGCTTCCGAATGTTCTGCCAAAATTTTCCTTTAATATATCAAAATCCAAATAGTTGGTGTGGCCGTCACAGTTGAAATCACCCTTTTTTATTTTTTCCGGGTCCCACGGACTAACCGCGTATGCGTTATTGCACGCTAATATCATGATGCCTATGATCGCCAATAATAATATCTTCTTCACTCTTACCATTTCTCTTTATACTGCACCATTGATCTTTTTACGCCTGAATCCTAAAATGCCGAATAACCCCAATCCCAAAAGCGACATCGTAGCCGGCTCGGGCGTGCATACACCTTTTAACTCCCCAAAGTCATTACCGCATGTCTCTGTCCAGTGCATTGTAAATGTGTCATTGTGAGACCAGGCGTCCCCGAAGGCGATTTTTGGAACGTAGCCTTCTATAATATAGTGGTAGTTGCCGTTCTGATAATTATAATAATTGAGGTTTAAACCACCGTCAGTATAAGGAGTCCAGGTAGCATCTGTGGTCAATATCTCCGTAGGCGCTCCTGCATATACGCCGCCATACCATCCGCTATGCCCGCCCCAGCTGCCCCAATAGTTGTATCCCTGCCCCCAATCTGTAACCTTATAAAGGCCTCCTTTGACTCTGCCCCCGTCACCCGTCGTCTCAATGCCGTATGCATAAGTACTATTCCCGAATTTAAAGGCTATATCCCCTGCACGATTACCATCATGCGTAGTTCCAATAGGAAAGCCGGTAACAACAGCGAAGTAGAGGTTATCGCCAACGGTGGCTGCATACATCGCCTCAACGTCATACATATGTCCGCCATATCCGGGATTGAGAAAAAAATCATTCCCCTGTGGCTCTATGGTCGAATAAATTCCGCTGTTCGGATTCCAGTCAGTGCCCGGCGTAACACCCCACTCTGTAAGCCCGCCGTCATTAATGTCAAGCACGAACGCGAAGGCGCTCGCCGCACATAAGAGCGTTGCTACTGCAACAACCGTTATCAATATCATCCTCATATTATCTTGCTCCCTTCCCTTGAGCGGATACTATTACCGTACGCAATAGGATCCTTAGGTCGACCATTAAACACATCTCCTTTATATATAGGAGATCATATTTGACTTTCTTTCGCACATCTGTGATCGTTTCGTCATACTTATGCCACACCTGGGCCAGGCCCGTGATACCCGGCTTTACATTAACTCTTTTGTGGTAATCGGAGATTTCCTTACTAAGCTTCTCTACAAATACCGGCCGCTCAGGCCTCGGACCCACTATGCTCATGTCGCCCTTCAGTACGTTAAACAGCTGTGGTAATTCATCAATGTGCGCCTTCCTTATCAATCTGCCGAATCTTATCAGGCGCGGATCATCCTCCTGTGCCCACACGGGACCAGTGCTCTTTTCAGCATCAAGGCGCATGGTGCGCAGCTTATATATGTAGAAAGGCCTGCCTCCCCACCCGACTCTCTCCTGCTTGAAAAATACCGGACCGGGTGACACGATCTTGATCACTATGGCCGTAAAAAAGATAGCTGGGGCTGCCATTACGATGCCGATGCCGGCTATGGTAAGATCAAAAGCTTTCTTGACTTCGCGGAAATGTTTTCTGGCATACTGGGTGATGAAGCCTACGAATCCGGTGCTTATGAGTGCTAAAGTTTGCGGTTCCGGCATTTATGCGCCCTTATACTTTTTGGAATTACGAGCATAGCGCTGTATCGTAAGATACACGTCTATCTCGTGCTTCAGCTCTTCCAAAATCATCTTCAGTGACTCCATTGCTTTTTTCATCACTGATAGTATAAGCAACATCCGTGCCAACTCGTCATGACAGATTAATAATTCTTAAAATTCTTGCGCTGTAAGTGATTGATAATAAAGGAGTTAAAACATGGGATACGGGAGATTACATGAAGTTCAATGACAAACTATGACAATCCCTGACAGGCGATTGTTATAAAATGAACACTTCTTGAACGATGTGTTGAGTTGAGTGGACGGTGTTTTAGCTGCTTAGCTTATCCAGTATGACAGCGGATCTGCTGAGGAATTCTTTTAGGATGGCTAGAGTCGCGGCCGGATCATTTCCCGCGGCCATGGATACACGCAGTGTTGCGCCGGGGACGTTCTGCCCGAATATCTGATGAACCGCCAGGCGCGTCTGCTGAAGATAGAAATTACTTGTATAGATATCCCCTGCCTTGTAGCAATTAAGGATGATCTCTTTGTAGGGGCCTTTCTCAGCGAACAATTTATTCGTTGTAAAGGACTTCTTTCCCGCATCAAAATTTTCAAGCTGTTTATCGGTTATAGAAAGCCCGCTGCCCATCATGCATACTTCAGGAGGATGGAATACGGATCTGTTTGTTTCGGAATAGATGACGAGTAAATACAGCTTATCGCCGGAAGGATTTGTATACTCTCTGGAGATCAGGTTCCGCGTTTCCAGTATGGCGTATTCCTTCTCTGTGATCGGCAGTTCCTTGCCCTTCCACTCTCCCATCGTCATCGGAAACGTATTAACATCCAGCTTATCATGCGCCGCCATCTCCCGCCTGAACAGACCTAGCGAGAATACGCTGGATGCTAGCAATACAACTATCAACACCACAAACCCTATTGTATTTTTATTGATCTTCAAAGTTCACCTCTATAGTCCTGTGCAATGCGCGCGCAATATTAGTGAGTGTGCCCAGAGAAACATTCTCCCCGCCTTTTTCAATACGGGAGATCAATTGCTGAGAGACCCCCATTTTTTTAGCGAAATCCTTTTGAGATAGCCCTTGTTCGCGTCTTATGCTTGCCACCTTTTTCCCCGTAGATTCGCAGAGCGGATCTTTTGAAAGTACCTCTCTTCTAAAAACCATCCCTTTTTTGCGGTATTTATCCGCCAGTCTTTCATATATGGCCTGCCAAAATATGATGCGAGGCTCAGACCATTTATCCTGCCGCATCTTCCGCTTGATCGCGGACCAATATTTGCAGAATATGACCGGATCGAGATAGTCTTTAAACACCGCTCCAGGATCGTTTTTACGAGATAGGAGGAGGGCGGCTATAGTAAGAAATCTTTCGCTATCTGGATCTCTCAAATATTTTTTTGCCTCACTATCCGAAATTTTCATGTCCCAAAGCCAGCTATCTTTCATATCCCACCCAGCTCGTGATCAATAATGCTGCCTACTTCCTTCTTGAAATGCTTCTCCATCGTCTTGCAATCTATCACTTTGTTTGTTTCAAGGGTCAGGACGCCATCCATCATAGTCATCCTGTCATATGTCTGGAACCATTTCACTATGGCTTCCTTCATGGTTAAGTTACAGTATTTGGAAACAAATTTGGAAAGAGGCATAAAAGTATGAGAAAGAAAATATACGTCGTAGAAGTCTTTGGCGGCAGTTCTGCCCCCGATAAATCTGTTTTGCCCGACATCATCAAGTGTTTTGATCATGCCGGCTAACGCATACAGTTTGCGCAGATATATATCTTCAAGCGATAATATGTTTATGCCATCTACTGTTTTTGTTTTTTTCAAAAGATCTATGGCATCTTCCACGAAATCTATCTTTAACGCATCAGTCGCCGTAAAATGTATATCGTAAATAACCATCTTCACGGCATTATCCTCAAGATTCTGAGCTTTAACGCTTACCTTCTTCCTTAGCGCTTCCCCGAG
>JAPLMH010000012.1 GCA_026387135.1 Candidatus Omnitrophota bacterium
AAAAGATGGCCCTCTCCCCCCAGATGAGGCAATCCATCAATATGCTGGGCATGTCTGTTACCGACCTCGCCGAATATATAGAATTTGCCGCGACACAAAATCCATTTTTACAGAAAATACTGGAGAATAAGGCCGCTGATATATATAAGAATAGAGCCGCTTTACCTGCGAATGAATCTTCTTACGAACATGAAAATAAGCTAAAGGACGAGGAGAACCCGCGCTTTTCCCTGCTTTCCCAGATCAAGATGACCGATATAAGCAACGAATTGCTCGAAATAGCCGAATATCTGATATTTGAAATGGATGACAACGGCTACATAGCTGTGGAGCCGGAAGAAGCGGCGCGCGACCTGAGTGTGGACTTAGAGGACGTAGAGGAGTGTTTAGAGGCCATACAGGGCCTGGAGCCGGCAGGTATAGGCGCCGCGGACATAACCGAGTGCCTTCAATTGCAGCTGAAGAGAAAAGGTATGGAGAGGTCCTTAGAATACAATATCGTGTCGTCGTTTCTAGCCGAAGTGGCAAGAGAAGATATTGATAAAGTGGCTATAGCCCTTAAGGCGGATAAAGATGCCGTGAAGCGCGCGATCGCAACGATTAAAAAATTGAACCCCCGCCCTGCCAGCACAATATTGAGCAAATCATCCGAAAAAGTCATACCTGAGCTGATAGCAAGGTTCGAGAAGAATAAGGTGCGGCTTGAGCTGAATAGAGGCAGTGTTCCGGGGCTAAAGCTCTACAACCCGTATGAAAACGACTTCAATGTGATAAAGGACCCAGAGGCAAGGCAGTTTATGAAAGAGAACATAAATGCCGCTAAAGCCCTTATCGATAATTTAAAACGCCGCGAAGATACTGTCTGCAAGGTGGCGAATTACATATTAACCTTCCAGCGCGATAACCTAACCAAAGATAAACATGACATAAAGACTTTAACCATAAAGGATATCGCCAAGGCTACCAATTTCCATCCATCCACAATAAGCAGGACAATCTCTCATAAGTATATTAAGGTAAACGACAAAGTGATATCCTTGAAGAGCCTGATGAGACATGGAATGAAAAAGGAGAACGGCGAGATCCAGTCAAAGACGGCCATAAAGATGAGGATCGAGGCGTTTGTTAAGGCTGAGGATCCTGCCCGGCCATTGGGCGATGACGCAATATGCAAAAAATTGAGGGACGAAGGAATAATTCTTCAGAGACGCACTATAGCAAAATACAGGCAATCCCTGCGCATCCTACCGGCCTATTTGAGGAAGAAGATCAAAAATAACGATTAAGGAAACGCCGCGGCGTAAAAACCCGCATCTTGCGCTTAGATCTCATGGGATAATGAGCCACATTACCTGTGATGAGACACTCTGCCTTACCTGATATAGCAACCTCAAGGAAAGACTCATCATCTAAATCCGGCAAATGAATAGAAAGCGGCATAGCTGCTACCGGGATGCCGTAGTGCTCAATAAAATCCAACAGGATGTCTGTTTTTGACTTTTCGAATGAAAATTTCGGGCGAGCCAATACTTCTCTATATTCGGACAAGATCCGTGCATCATACAGTAAATCGAGAGACCCGGCTGCTGCCATCCTAACGATCTCCGCGGAAGCGCCATATGGCGACAAAAGACCGGACACAAGAACGTTAGTATCAATTACAACTCTCATTACTTTGCCCGTGCCTTGCGGACTTCCCTGATCTGAGCGTCTATCTCTCTTGCCGGCATCATATATCTTCCGGACTTCGCGCCCTGGAGCTGAAGGTCCGTAACGGCTCTAGTAGCACGCGCCCTCCTTATAGCCGAAAGCGACTCCTCCAGAGACTCTTCCGTGATCACTGACATAATGGCTATAGGCTTGCCATTTGATGTTAAGACCATCTCTTTATATTTAGGGAGATCGATCTGTATTTGACGCGACTTGGATCTTAGATCCCTTATAGTGACGAATTTCATACGCACCTCCTGTCACTTAATAGTGTACACTATTGTCACTCGATTGTCAACTGTGATATTAAGAAGAGTATAGTTCGCGGAACTGCTTTTTGATCTTGTCGTCGGAGAGGTAGTCGTCTAGGCGGGAATACTCCATATCTTTTCATTATAGAAAAATAAATATGCTATAGTTTCTTCAGACGATAAATAAGATCATTGTAGATCTTATCATCTCTTCTGATCCCGACTTTAATAACCATAACCAAAACTTGGTCTTTTACTATTCTATAGATCACACGATAGTGGGCCACCCTGAGCTTCCAATAGCCTCTATATTCATCTGACAGCGGACTCCCGTAACTTTCAGGGGCTTTGCTGAGCTTCTTATAGATAGACTTAAGGATCAGGCGGCGAGATGGAGGATCTATATCTTTAAAATCCTCCGTTAAAACGAGCTTATGTATGACTATGTTCCACGGGGGCATCATCTGATCTTTTTATAAGCCTTATCTATGGAAATATAATCACCGATCTTCGAGCTCTTATCTCTTTGTTTAGCAGTGTGGCCGAGCTCCAGGTCCTCAATACGATCTAAGATCTCCTCCATAGCGTTGTACTGATCTATGGCTATCAAAACCGCTACGGGCTTATTTCTCTTCTCTATTACGACCTTATGGTGCCGCACCTCCTCAAGGATCCTGTCCATTCTGTTCCTGAACTCCGATACGCCTACTAGTGTAGTATCTTCTTTTATGGTGTGCATGTATCATACCTCCCTATCAATAACAAGTATATCATATGTCAATTGAATAGTCAATTTAATTGCACATTAAAATGTATATTAAATGACATGTAGGTAAAAAATCAGGAATATAGTTCGTGGAGCTGTTTTTTGATCTTCTCGTCGGAGAGGTAGTCGTCCAGGGTGATATTGGCCTTGTCGACGATACCTTTTGGCGTGATCTCGATGATGCGGTTGGCTACGGTCTGTATCAGCTTGTGGTCATGTGAAGTAAAGAGTATAGTGCCTGGGAACTTCTCAAGGCCGATATTTAGGGCTTCTATAGACTCCAGGTCCAGATGATTAGTTGGCTCGTCCAAAATGAGAACGTTCGCCTGTGCCAGCATCATGCGCGCAAACATGCATCTGGCGCGTTCGCCTCCTGATAGGACGCTAACGGTCTTCATGGCGTCATCGCCTGAAAATAACATCCTTCCCAATGATCCGCGCACAAAACTATTGGTGGTATCATCGCTATATTGGCAGAGCCATGCGAAAAGATCCATATCTTTATCGAAGTATTTGGCATTATCTTTGGGATAGTACGCGCGGCTTGTAGAAGTGCCCCATTTAAATGTGCCGTTGTCGGGAGGGATCTCCCCTGCCAGTATTTGAAATAGGATGGTCTTAGCCAGGTTATTATGCCCCATAAAGGCTATCTTATCATTTCTTTCGATGGTTAAAGATAGATCCTTGAACATGATCTGCCCATCTAACGTCTTGGATAAGTTATCTATCTGCAATACATTGTTGCCGGCTGCGGTAAGCTGTTCAAATTTTATATATGGGCTCTTTCTGCTCGAGGGCTCTATCTCTTCTATCACCAGTTTCTCCAGGACCTTCTTCCGGCTCGTCGCCTGTCTGGCCTTGGAAGCATTTGCGCTGAAGCGGTCGACAAAAGCCTGCAATTCCTTGCGCTTCTCCTCTATCTTCTTATTTGTTTCTGAGCGCTGCCTTAAGATGAGCTGGCTTGATTCCAGCCAAAAACTGAAGTTACCCTTACAAAGCTGTATCTTCCCGTGGTCTATATCGGCTATATGAGTGCAGATCTTATCCAGAAAATGTCGGTCATGTGAAACGACTATCGCGGTATTGGCGAAGTCGCATAAAAATTCCTCCAGCCACATGCAGCTCTCAAAATCCAGATTGTTCGTAGGCTCATCGAGTATCAGGATGTCGGGATCATGAAATAGCGCCTGGGCCAATAGGACGCGTACTTTTTGTCCCGATTCAATCTGCTTCATCTCGAGCGCATGGAACTCTTCCGGGATACCGAGATCGCTTAAAAGTTTCGCGGCAGAAGCCTCGGCGGTCCAACCGGAGAGCTCCGTAAACTCCTCTTCCAGGTGAGATGCCCGCATACCATCCTCGTCGGAAAATACCGCTTTTGAATATATCTTATCTTTTTCTGTGATTATCTCAAAGAGCCTTTTATGCCCCATGATGACTGTATTCAATACCGTATATTCGTCAAAAGCGAACTGGTCCTGTTTCAACACGGCTACGCGCTTACCATGGACTACCTTGACGTGTCCTGTGGTAGGCTCAACCTCTCGGGCTAATATCTTTAAGAATGTGGACTTACCGGAACCATTCGCACCTATCAGTCCGTAGCAATTCCCGGCCACGAATGTCATATTCACGTCATTGAACAGGATGCGCTCGCCATAACGCAGCGATATGTCTTCTGCTGATATCATAAAACCTTAGATCCTTCTCTCTTTATATTGGCTTGAGTATGCCGGTCTTGCCGAGGATTACGATGATAATGCTGTAGATCAGCACGGTGAGCAGGAGGGTCTTTAAAGCATTGCTCCTTGTATCCTTATCCCGCATTATGCTCTTGCCGCTAAAGTACATCAAAATAATTCCAAGGCCGTTGCTTAACCAGTAAAATATCAGCACCAGCAACAAAAAATCCGCTTTTATTAATTTTATCGTCAGCCAGGCGCAAAGATACGATATTGGTATGTTTACAAATGCATCATTCCAGAATGTGAGAGGTGAAAGTAACCACCCTATGAAGAATACGGCATTCTTTATGAAGGTTGACATGCTGTTATATGCTTTCGGTAGGCCCACATTATCAGTATGATGGCCAGGATCTCGGCGCACAGGAATGATATAGCGGCGCCTATCATGCCGTATTTAGGCATAAGAAATATATTCAAAAGTACGCTTAAAGAGGCGCTTGCCAGGACCTGCTTCAGCACCTCCCTCTCCTTCCCTGCCGCGACAAGTCCTGTGGAGTAAGGCAGGTTAAAGAGCACCATTATAAGCCCAAGTCCCATTATCTTAAAAGGAAGGCATGCGGGCAGATATTCTCTGCCTAGAGCGAACGATATTATGTGATCGGAAAAGACGATTATAGGCAAAAATACGAGCACGGTTAAAGACGAGGATATCTTTAAGAACTTCCCCGTAGCGCTGTTAAATTCACATACGTTGCTCGTGAATGTCGCTGCCAGGCGCGGCAGAAGAGCGTTCGCAAGAAACACCATCAATAATGTAGACCCGCCTATGGCTCGTCTTGCTATAGTAAAATATCCCACCTCTTCGGGACTTTTAAATAATCCCAAAAGCACTATATCGAGGCCGTTATAAACTTGAGCGAATATAGCGATAAGCCATATTACCAAAGAACTGGCGAGATAACGTTTTATCTGTTTCAGATAGGTGAAATCAAGTTTTGGCTTGTATCTGAAATGAATGAGGAATAATATCGGCGTAAGGAATGCTGCCAAAGAATAGACAGGTGTAGTTTTCAGAAGATCGCCGGGCCCCTTAACGAACGCCCAGACCAAAGCCAGCTGCAAAAATGTGGTTGTGGCAACGGAGACCAGGACCATATGCATCTTCTCCTGCCCCTGGTATGCCCACTCCGTAGACAGCGCAGATACGAATAGAAGGAGTGAGGCGCCAAGCATAACGATCCTGAAGCTCTCTGAGGGAGAAGATAAAAATGTAGCCGCCATCAGAACTATAAATAGGACGCTGGCTATAAGCAGTTTAAAGGATACTATCTCGGAGACATATTCCGAAACCCTCCCCTTATACTTGGCGACCTCCCTTATGCCGTATGTCGTCAGCCCCAGATCTACGAAATTCAAGAGATAGAATACGAAAGAGTGGGCGTAAGAGACCGTGCCAAACGCCTCAGCGCGCAACGTCCTGGCAAGATAGATAAAGAGCGTTATGCTAAAAAGGCTGCCTACGATATTAGCAGCCGCCATCCATATGAAGTTCTTCTCTAGTCTTTCCACTATTTTTTCTTTATAAGCTCCTTGAACATGTTTATATAATCCTGCGCCTTGTCCACAGTGCCGTCTGTGGCGGCGTCGGCCGGCTTCGCTATCTGGTTCATGGCATAGGACGATATCTTGTCGAGCGCCATCGAAGTCATGGCCCTCTTTGATATGGGCCCCAGATAGAATCTGGGGCTATTCATGTCGCCCTTTATCTTAAAATCGAATACTATATCTCCCGACGAGGTCGTGAAGTATCTTATAAGGTCCGGCACGGATGTCTCCCAGAATTGACCCGTCTCCTGTCCCTCTTTTACAACGAATGACAGATCGGACAGGCGTATCTCGTTTGTCGAGCCTATACTGCCGTTATCGAAATCGAATACCAGGTCTCCGGAGAATTTACCCCTCTGGACGACTATCGGCGATTGGGCATCGTAGTAAGGTTCGAAAGTAAGTATCGCGAGGTTCGATACGTCGAACCTGTTAGACATCGTCAGCCTTGAGGCTCTGGGGTCCATGGACGCTGTCCATTTTAATCTTGCATCCGGCTCCCCGTTCAGTATCCCCTGCAACGTAAAAGCCACAGAGCTTATCTCGCTGTAATTATCGTTAAAGTTTATATAGACGTCTCCTTTTACGGAATCGATAGTTATCTCATAAGGCTTCTGATACGACACGCCGTCTATAAAGAATATCCTGCCCCTCTCTATACTGAAAGACGGAGGCAGCTTTATGATGTCGGACAGCTTTTTATTTACGTTGAGGCCTTGAGTCGCAGGCGTCGGTCCCTGTTTAGCTTTCCGGGCTTCTTCGGAGAGGCCGGTGGGTACATTCTTGGAGGGGAAACTTTTTGTGAAACGATCCATCTCTACAACGTTCATCCTGCCGTCAGACAATCTCTCTATGGAGATCTCGGGTTTCTTGAATGA
>JAPLMH010000125.1 GCA_026387135.1 Candidatus Omnitrophota bacterium
TCTTCAGTGATTCCAACTCCTTCTTGACATCTTCCACTCTTGTACCGTCAGGATATATGTCTGTAAAGAAAGGCCTGTTGGCTAATTTCTTTTCAAGGGCTTTTATAGCTTCCGCGCCTCTGAGTAATTTGCTCCCATCAATAAGCGAATTCAAGTCTCTGATCACCACAGGCGCCGGGACCCTGGCCTTTTCTTCGGCCGCCGCTATCTCTTTATCGGTCAATCCTTCATACATCCATGCGTCAAGAAGCGACTGTTCCAACTGCCTCTCATCCTGCACGTATTTTATAACGGGCATAGATGCTATGACTTTTCCCGGGTTTGATTCGGCGTCGAGGGCCTCATAGCCGGGCATCTCTGCCTTACCTTCTATTTGCTTGGCGAACTCATCCCTTAGATTCGCCAGTTTCTGCTTTAGGTTGCCCCTATCTTTCTTAAGCGATTCCAGCTCCTTCTCCAAGTCCTTCACCTTTGAGCCGTCAGGATATTTATCGGAAAGGAAAGGCTTTTTAGCCAATTTCTTCTCGAGTTCATTTATACGATCTATAGTCACGGCGTATTTTCTTAACTCCGTAAGATAGGCAAACCATGATCTTTTGGCGGCCATCGTCTTCTCTATAGATACACCTCTAAATAGCCTGCGCTCTTTTATGAGTGACTGTCCCGAGTTAAGAGTCTTCTCTATATAATCAATGACCGGCATCGATGCTATGACTTTTTTCGGATCTGATTCGGCGTCACGGGCCTCAAGGCCTGGTATTGATATAGGCGCATTAAGCGATTCTAGTTCCTTCTCGACGTCCTTCACCTTTGAGCCGTCAGAATATTTATCGGTAAGGAAAGGCTTATTGGCCAATTTCTTCTCGAGTTCATTTATACGATCTATAGTCACGGCGTATTTTCTTAACTCCGTCAGATAGGAAAACCATGATTGTTTAATGGCTGCTGTCTTATCGGCCACCTTCATTCCGTCCTGTGTGAACGGTCTATCCAGCATAAGCGAGTTATTTATGGTTTCACGCTGTATGAGCGCATAATCAAGCAGCGCTTCGTAATTTATAAGTTCGAGCCGTATCTGGTTGTACTGCCCCCTCGTCGTGACCTTTGGGTCGATGGTCTTATCTCTGAGCTCTCTTACTATGTCTATCGCCTTCTTCAGGCGCTCTATATCGGCATCGTTCTTTTTTAAATTCTCCTCCAATTCCCTGATATTCTGTCTCCTGCCATGCCGCGCCAATATGCTTGCTACGTTCGCATTGCGCTCCGCTATGCCCTCAGCTATCTGCCATCTTTTCTGCTTCAATTGCCGCTCTGTCTTTACGCCAAATAGGTTTAGAAGAGGCTCTATCAGCCCCCTCACTATGGGTTCGCCGAGATCCAATATGATACCTGAAGGATACCCTACCCCGACCGTAATACGCATCGGATCCGGCGCGTTAGCGGCCCCGAGCCTGTGTATCGCCGCATTTTGAAGCTCTTCCGCCATCTTTATGGACGCAAGCGGCTTGTAATTTGCCTGGCAATAGCGCGCGACATCGCTGCCTGCCTCTTTGAGTATCTGGTCCAATTCTCCTTTTGAAAATTTTATGTTCAGCTTCGCGTTGACCGGCAACGACATGACATCTTTTATCTGAAGCTCCGTCATCTCTATCCACATGGCGTATTGCCTTCTCAGCGACTTTGCCTGCAAGAGCCTCAATAGTGCCTTTGAGACGTTTGCCTGATTCTCTGCCTGATTTTCCTGATTATATTTTCTCAAGGCATCCTGATAGTTATCTTCTAGCACCTCTATGCTCTTATCGAGGCCCTCGACGGCTTTTCTTATTTCCATTATTCTGTAGTAACCGTTTATGATAGTCTTATAATGGAAATTAGTTATCATCTCCGCGTTATATTTTCCGGCATTCGTTTCGGCTTCCTTAAGCATCTTGTAACAGGCCAGCCGCTCCTGCTGCCATATGCTGAATTCGACCATCAGCGCTACCGACGGCTGCGCCATCTTGCTAAGCTCCACTCCTACCATCAGGTATATATACGGATTATATTGTAATAACCTGGCCTCCCCGCCTTTTTCAGTCGCCTCTTTCATGGCCTGGGCGAAGTCCGCTCTATACAGGGCGGGGAACTGCTTCACCGACATGTCATAGACCAGCTTTATTTCTTCACCCGACTTCTCCATGGCTTTGGCCAATCCATCCGGCGCGCCGGCCTGGACAGAGAAGGTATATCTGTGCTTTAACTGCTCATCTTCAAATTCTTTCCTGGTAAATATGAATACCTTGCCGTCTTTTTTTCTGCTTCTGGCTATGGCCCAGACATCATCTCTGGATTTGTAGCCCTTCTTCTCCTGCGTGGCGACCTGATCGGAACTGAACGAACCGGTACTGCGGCCATCCCTATCCCATGGCCATGGTGAGCCGTCGCGTTCCGTCCAGTATCTCTTATTCGTCTCATTATATTCAATGTAGTATTCCTGGCCGTGGATCTCCACGACATTCGCATACGACTTACCCATCGCTTCCCGCAATTCGGGCCGTATCACGGTCTGGGACGAGAAAATATACTTACCTCTGATCTTCTCTTTTTCGAGTTCGCCCTTATTGAATATGAATACCTTGCCGTCTTTTCTTCTTATGGCCCTGGCCTCTATAACACCTCTCGATTTGTAGCCCTTCTTAAACTCTTTCGTGACCTGACCCGGGTTGAATGAGCCTGTTGTGCGGCCGTCCCTGTCCCATATTGAGCCATCGCGCTCCGTCCAGTATTCCTCGTTTTTGTCGTTGTATTCGATGTCGCATTCTTTTCCGCCCATCTTCACGACATTTGGACGCACCACCATCTTCTTGCTTTCGTAGTAATTATTGACATATTTCAACAGATCCGCCAATGTCGGATTTTCGAGGCCTTTAGGCATGGCCGCTTCTTTACGCAGGACTTTTCCCGTAAGCGGATCCTGGGTGTAGTATACAAACTGCCCTAATTCTTCGAGCGCGAGCTTTTCCTGGTTTAACAGATAGAGGTCCGCGTAGGCGTCGTGAATAGCCCTGGCTGAACCTATGAAGGTTTCGCCTTCGGTCAATTCTTTTAATATTGTCTGGGCTGCGGCTATCTCCTTATTCTTATTATTTATCTGTTCTGCAACATACGAAGACTGGATAGCGCCTTCCTGCATACCACGGACGCGTTCCAAAATGGCCATTACGGCGCTTATCTCTTTAGCATGCTTTTCGGCCCAACCCGCTTCTTTGCAGGCCTCTGTATATCCAAAGTCTGTTATACTTAATACCGCTGACAGATTAATAGACGGGCCTGCTTTGACAGAAACACCTGCTGTCAGAAATAGGCTCCAATCCGGCCGCCCTAAAGTCCCTATGCTCTCGGTTGAAGCAACCAGATCCGCCATCATCGACTCGTGGCTGTAACGCATGTCCAGGTTCAGGGCTTCGCGGCTTGTTTTATTTTTACCTGAAAGGCCGGCTACCTTGATGACCCAGTCTTTAAAATATGGGTTGGTTAAACCCAGCTTTGCCCTGATATCGTTCTGAGCCAGCCGCGTTATATTCCGTACTTTCTGAAGATTTTGATTAGAGGTTACATAGAACGACTCTATCTCTTTTCTTTCCTCGTCCCGCAATTTTCTACCCAAGCTCTTGTCAAGTCTGTTTTTGGCCGTCTCGCATTGCCTGAGCGCGATCTCGTTTGTATCATTAAGCCTGCTCAGCTCCGTATAATGCTGTATGGCTTCCTTTGTAAGCGCTGTTGTGAGCTCCTTAAATTTCTTACTCTGGGTGATTTGATTGAATCTGGCCGTTTTGATCGCGGGGATCGTCTGTGAGTCAAAACGGACCTCTATCTCAATAGCCGCGATATTCGGCCCTCCCAGATAGGCATTAATATTCGGCCCTATCCTCTTGAACGTCACATATTGTATATTGACCCCGGCGAGCTCTTTATCGATCTTGCCTATTTCAGCGGCCAGCGACTGCTGTAAATAGAGCTCTATAAAGTCCTTGAGAGTCATCTCCTTGCCAAGATCGATGCCTTCCATGGAGCGCTTCATAAAAAGCTCTGGGAAGCTTATATCGGTCCATTTAGCGCTTTCATCGCTGCCATACCTTATTTGGAATTTGCGCTTTACGCCGTCTTTGGGCGATGAAACGAGTTCGCGGGAGCCGTCTTCCTTATACAGGATAGCCTTTGTCTCGCGCTTTATAGCAAATGTCTTCCATGGATCTCCATCTAGCTTCGCATGAGTAGCGAGCGGATCGTCCGGCTCCACATAATGCCGCCCAAGCCCCTCATGGTAGAAGAATTCTACCTTACGTCCGGCCATCGTCCTGGGGTCTTTACGGTTTATGGATTTTAGATCCACGACATCTATACCGCCGCCGAACTGTGAAAGCATCAGCATGTGCGGAGTGAGCACATGAACCGATTTATAAGGTTTTCCATTCTCCGTCTGGCCCTTTACCTGGAAGAGGACCCGCTGGTTCTTTTTTGGCGTCAGTTTCTCTAATAACTTGGCCTCGTAGAGTTTATCTGTGCCCATAGTGGCAAGGCTCTCTTTTTTATATTTTTCATATGCCTCACGCTCTTTCCTGGCGGCTTCCTCGCCATTCTTTTTATTCCTGTCCTGCTGGGCTTTTCCGGTCTTCCTGTCAAACTCGATCACCTGGGCGTATAGGACCTGCGTGTTTCTCTTTAACGTTCCTGCTTTCGCCTTTAGTTCCTTATGGGTGGTAAATGTTGTCCTGGCGAATTCCTCTATCGCCGCTTCCTGTCTATCTATCTTTTCGTTAAGTTCAAAAATGACATCGCGCGCATACGGCATAGCCTTTCTAAGATCGCTTAACCTGCCTCGCAGCTTCTCTACGCCCTTGCGCAGACTATCGGTAAAATCATTCCTTAAATTCGCAAGTCTCGCAAGCTGCTCATCCTGTGTCCGTGCCCCTGCCATGACATCGGGCGACGTGACATCCGGAACAAGTAGGGGCACGTTCTCGGGATGTATATCGGACGGATTGATCGTGACTTCCTCATTGCTGATACCGAGAGCGCTTCTCTCCTTTTCATATTCTTTTATTAATGCATTGGGATATTGTTCTTTCGATGGCTCTGCAAGAGCCGGCTTCTGCGGAACTACTACGACCGTCCCCTCCTGTACAACTGCAGCCGGCGCGGGTTTCGCTTCCGGCGTCACAACCGCCGCTGGTGCGCCGCCGCCCAACACGAACGGATCGAAGCCGCTATCAATGAATGCGACCCATGCCGTTGAGGCGGTGCTCGCGACGCTCGCCGGAGGAGTCCACCATCCTGTGTCAAATAGTATATGAACGCGTTCTGAAGCATATGGATATGCGGCCTTGCCACCGCCGAGGTCTATTCTGTGCCCTTCTATCCCTTGTCTCATTGTCACAGCATCAGCTAAAGCCTGCTTCGACCCTGCGGAGTCACTATCTTTGTAATGATCTGCCGTTTTTCGCGCGGCGGCGATCGCTCCCGCGGTCCATTCAATAGAGATCACGTTCTTTTGATTTTCGGTATATGCGACTCCTATCAACTCGTTGGCCTCGTTAACCTGCCCTGCCTTCGCCTTAGTCGCCCGCCAGATCTTCATGGCAGTGCCGGCGCCAAATATCTCATCTATCTTTTTAGGCCCTAATACAGATATCGCCCAAGTCTGGCAGTCGGTGGCAAACTGCCCGTTACTCGTCCAGTTACCATCCTTGTAAGAGATTAACTGGTCGAATGTATTCGTATTCTTGTTGAAAGCGCTCTTAAGAAATCTCTCTATACCATCCATAGCAGCCTTATATTTCTCTTCACCGGTGATCCTGTAAAGCATGCGTAAGCCCGCATAGAGAGAGATATTATTTTCCGTAGATATTGCGTTATAAAATTTTAGAGGGTTGTTCTTCGGCCCTATACCCTTGGGGGCCATCCTGAATCCGCCGGTCTCATTATCGATCAGCAACATCGCGGCCCTTGCGGTTTCTCTGGCAAGCTTCAATTCCTTGGCATCGGCCGGGATCTTGCCGTCATACTTCTTATATGCAACCTGTAGAGGACCTATTATTCCGGCCCATGCGTTATCGCCTGTCCTGGGATCCCAGTCTTTCCATGTATCGGCTGTGCCTGTAAGCGGATTTGTGAATGAGAATTCACCGTTTGCGTTTATTATCCTGTAGTAGAGACCTTCGGCATGTTTTATAGTGTCCTGCTTACCCAGAGAGCCATTCAATAAGACGTCTGTAAGCGCGTCCGCTTTAGCAGCATCAGCCTTGCTGCCAAAGGCCGAGAGCGCTATCTGCCAGCATGCGCCGTCATATATCGCGAGACCGTTCGATACTATGGCGGCTTCTACATCAGAGGCTTCCTTATTCGTATCTTTTATTTCAGCCAATACTGCCTGACGTTTGTCAGCGGGAACGCTAAAACTGTACGGGATATTCTGCGGGCTCAAATTTCCGGATAACCAACTAGTAAGCGGAAGTGTGTTTATTTTTGTTGGGGGCGGAGGAGGCGGTGGAGGCGATCCTGCACCGGGACCGATAGCGGCGATTCCCGCACCAAGCGTCCCGCCTTCAGGCAG
>JAPLMH010000164.1 GCA_026387135.1 Candidatus Omnitrophota bacterium
TGAAAGAGAATATCGAGCGGATGGAATGGGAGTTATCCATGCTTTACGAGGTCTCCAATGCCATGAGGACCACGCTCAAGCTCGATCAGGTATTCTATATAATCCTGACGGCTCTCACTTCTCACGAAGGGCTCGGCTTTAACCGCGCCATGCTCTTTCTGGTCAATGAGAAGGATAATGCGCTTGAGGGCGTAATGGGTATAGGGCCGCATTCCGCCGAAGAGGCCGGCAAGATATGGCACTATCTATCCCAAAGCGAAATGACCCTCGACGACTTCGTCTCGGCTTACGACAACTTCAAAAAGGACCCCGAGTCCAGGCTCAACGCGATAGTAAAAGGCATGAAGATCCCCTTGCGCGAAGATATGGGTGTCCTGGCGCTGACCATACTTGAGGGGATGCCTTTCGAGATAACCACGGAAGAGGCAAAAAATAAGATATCTCCCGACATCACGAGGATGCTCAACACGAATTTCTTTGTGACGATACCGCTTAAGACCAAAGACAGGGTGCTGGGCGCTATCCTCGTGGATAACGTATTCAACAAAAAGCCCATAACAAAGAATGACGTGAGAATGCTCACGATGTTCGCCAACCACGCAGGCCTCGCGATAGAAAACTCGCGCCTCTACGAAGAGACCGTGTATCTGTCCAACATAGACTGGCTTACCAAGTTATGGAATTACGGCAGGTTCCAGCAACTCCTGGCGCTTGAGATGGAGAAAGCAAAGACCAGCTCTACACCCCTGTGCCTGGTGATGATAGACGTGGATAACTTTAAGAATTACAACGACACTCACGGGCATCTGAAGGGCGATGAGGCTCTCAGGAATATCGCCGCCATATTCCACGATAAATCGAGAAAATGCGATCCGGTGGCCCGTTACGGGGGCGAGGAGTTCGCCATCATAATGCCGAATACCGTAAAGGAGAATGCGAAACTCTTCTCCGAAAGGCTCAGGAGCGAAGTTGAAAAATTTTACGCGCAGGATATGGCTATAGTGCCTGAGAAACGCCTGACTATAAGCGCGGGGATCTCCGTATATCCCGATGATGCCGCTACAAAGGACGAGCTGATATCGACGGCGGACGTGGCTTTATATCAGGCAAAACGCAGCGGAAAGAATAGAGTATACCTGTCTACGAAGGCAATGGGCTAGGGCTCGGCGCACTCTCCTGAAGTTTCGCTTTATTATCCAGGAACTTCACCGACACTATCTTCGAAACACCTCGCTCCTGCATAGTTATACCGTACATGACGTCCGCGAGCTCTATCGTGCGTTTGTTGTGGGTTATTATGATGAACTGAGAGATCTTCAGGAAATCTTTTAATACGCGCGAGAACCTCTCGACATTAGATTCGTCAAGCGGCGCGTCTATTTCGTCCAGCACGCAGAACGGGCTGGGCTTTACTTTGAATATCGCGAAGAGCAGAGCCGTGGCGGTCATCGCCTTTTCGCCTCCGGACAGAAGCATGAGGTTCTGCAGTTTCTTGCCGGGCGGCCTCACTATTATCTCTATACCCGACTCAAGGACATCCTGTTCATCCATCAGTATCAGCTCCGCCTGGCCGCCGCCGAACAATAGCCTGAAGAATGTCTTGAACTCGACCTGTATCTTCTGGAACGTATCCAGGAACAGCTCTTTGGTGGTCTTGTTTATCTTCTGGATCGCTTTCATGAGCGAATCTTTGGCGTTGACCAGGTCCTCCTGCTGATGGACCAGGAATGAATGGCGCTCTTCAAGCTCTTTATGCTCATCTATAGCCACGAGATTCACCGGCCCCATCTTATCCAGTTTATCTTTCAGTTCTGTGACCTGGGCCTTCAACGCCTCCCAATCTATGGAATTCTCGAGCTCTATATGCGTCTCTTCGATATCTATCTTATAGGATTGCGCTATCCTCTCTTTGAGGTTCGTCTTCTTATATGATATCTCGGTAAGCTTAACGTCCAGGTCCCTCACCTGGTTTCTCAGGGAATCTATGGCCGTCTCTTTATCTTTGAGCTGGAGCTCATCTACGCTCAGAGCATCGACCAGGTTGGATCTTCCGCACTCTATCTTCTGCGACTCTTCGCTTAAGATCTTAAGTTCCGCCGATATCCCATCGTTCTGCGATCTCAACTCGGCTATCTCTTCTGTCAAAGACTTCTCTTTAGAGACATAATCATTAAGGGTGTTCTCTTTGTTGAATAGGCTCTCTTTCAGCTCTTTAATATTCAGCTCTTCCCTTTCGACGCCGATCCTTAAACTCTCCTGGTCTTTATACACGGACTGATTCTCCGCCACTAAAGTGGCTATCTCCAATCCGAGCTTCTCTCTTCTGGTCCTTCTGTCCGTAGTCAATGTAAGGGATTCCGTGATGATATTTTCGGTAACGGCCTTATTCTTCTCTATCTCATTGAGCTCTGTATTCAGGCTCTCGACTTTCTTCGACAGATCATCTATCACCTGCTTGACTTCATCGAGCTCAAGATTGGCAACATCGAACTCTTCCTTAAGTTTCTTGGCGCTTTCGGCCTGGGAGCTCTGCCTCATCGCTATTCCGGATGCGGCTATCTCCTCATCGCGCAATAGAGCTTCGATCGAAGATATTTCGTTTTCCAATGAGCGCGATATTTCGCTCTTTTCAGCCCCTCTTATTTTGAGAGCCTCGAGGTTCTCCTTCAACCCTGAGAGCTCGGCTTTCAAGCTTTCAAACTTATTCTTTCTTCCGATCAGTAACGTCTCCTCGCTATCGGAGACGCTGCCCCCTGAAACCGTCCCGTTGTTATACATAAGGCCGGACTTTGTGATTATGACGGCGTTGGAGCGCCTGAAGTCTGACATGGCGTTCTCGAAAGACTGCGCGAGATAAGCATTTGAGAATAGATGCTCCAGGATATCGCTGTACTGTGGATCTATATTAACAAAATTCTTGAGCGGTATGAGGCCTGTAGAGGCCGGCATATCGACATGCGTCCTGGAACCCTTTATATTCTTAAGCGTCTCCAGGGAGACGAAGCTCGCTTTGCCGAGTGAGTTCGTCTTTAAATATTCTATGGCGGATGTTATATCACCATCCTTTTCCGTGACAAGGGCTTGGGCGCTGTCCCCGAGAAAGGCGTTCACGGCCTCTTCGTAACCCCTCTCCACCTTTATCATATCAGCTACCACGCCGAGTATCCCGGCGAACGAAGCGTCCTTCTCATCCATCTTAACGAGCAGGCTCTTGACGCCCTGATAGAATCCTTCGTGCTTCTTTATAACATCTTCCAGAAGCTCTATCTTGGAGCTCGTGGCGGCGCGCCGGTTCTCTTCCTGGGATATCTGGGCCTGGATAGACTCAAATTCTGAAACTGCGCTGTTCTTCAGGTTCTTCTTAGCGTCAAGGTCGGTCCTTATGCCGGAGATCTTATCTTGGGCTTCTTCGAACTCTTTCATCATCGAAGACAGGACTGCATCCACGCTCTCTAGATCTTTCTGGACAGTCTCCTTCTCCGCCATAAGCCTTCTCTCGCGGGCTTTTCTATTCTGCAGATCCGCTCCGAGTTTTATCAGCTCGTTCTTTATTTTGGTCTCGTTCGAGAGATATTCTACGGTCTGCATCTTTGAGATCTTGATCTTTTCGTCGGACTCTTCTATCTCCTTCGAAAGAGTCGAGATAAGCATATTCTTCTCTTCCAGGAGCTTAAGCCTCTCGGATCTCAACGCGATAGTCTTTTCAAGATCGGACTTAAGCGAGATGGCCGACTTTTCAGCCTCGGCAGCCTTGACGCTTATAAGCTCCATCTCCTTCTTAATAGCGCCTTGAGACTCTATGAGCTCCCTTATCCTCTCACCATTTATCTCCATCTTATGATTGTTCATGTCCAGGGAGCTCGACATAGTGGTATGCTTATTCTTGAATTCGGATATTCGCTGATTTAGCTCGTCCAGGGACTGTCTGAATTGGGATATCTTCGACGCGACTGCGCCAAGTTCGGAGGCCATATCCCTTTCGCGCGTCTTCAGGTCTTCGCTCTCAACGGCATATGTCTTTCCTTGAGTCTTCAGATCGTTATAATCGAAGAAGGCGAGCCTTATCTCGAGGTCTTTTAATTTATCAAAATCCTCTTTATACCGCTCTGCCTTTCGCGCCTGCCGCTCTATTGAGCCTATCTGCCTCTTAACCTCAAGTATTATGTCGTTTATGCGCAGAAGGTTCTGTTCGGTCTGTTCCAGTTTACGCAGTGCCTCTTTCTTCTTCGATTTATATTTGGTGATACCGCTCGCCTCTTCAAAGATAAAACGTCTGTCTTCCGGATGGGAGCTTAATATGAGGTCCATCTTTCCCTGTTCGATGATGGAATAACTCTCCGTGCCTATGCCGGTACCCATCAGGAGCTCTGAGATATCTTTTAATCTTACGGGAGTCTTGTTAAGGAGATATTCTGTGTCGCCGGAACGGAATACACGCCGGGTGATAGTGACTTCGTCGTAATCTATCGGGAGCACTCTCTTTTCATTGGAAAATATAAGGGAGACTTCTGCGAAGTTGATAGGCTCTTTTGTGTCGGTGCCGTTGAAGATGACGTCCTGCATGCTGGACGCGCGAAGAGATTTTGCGGATTGTTCTCCGAGAACCCAACGGATGCTATCGGCTATATTCGATTTCCCGCAGCCATTTGGACCTACGATAGCCGTGACGCCGGGTTCGAAATTAAGCTTCGTCTTCTCGGCAAATGATTTGAATCCGAGCAGCTCTAATGATTTAAAATACATTTAAGATTCCGTTTATAAAAGATATAAATAAACGTAGTTAATATGAAAGCGTAATAAAGTATATCACAGGATTAAGAGAAAGGCAAGATTGTTGAATAATTTTTGAGT
>JAPLMH010000086.1 GCA_026387135.1 Candidatus Omnitrophota bacterium
CGAAGCCTTCATATCCTCGGTTTCGCCTGTAAGCTTCACCATATAATTTTTCGGTATGTTCAAGCCTTTTATCATCGCGTCTACGTCACTGTAGACATTCTTCGTCGGCCTGTTGTAGATATTCGCGTATACCGATACCACTCTCTCCTGGTTCGTCCTTCTTATTTCGCTGGGCCCCTTGCCTATACCGAATGTCGCTACGCTCTCCAAAGGTACGCTCATGCCCATAGGCGACTGTATCTGAACTCGTGCCAGTTTATTAAAATTATTCCTGTCCTTTTCTCTTAATCTGACGCGGATATCGTACTCCTGGCCCTTCTCTTTGAATTTGCTCGAGACGGACCCCTTCAGCGCTATGATCGCGGTTTGAGCGATATCCGAAACGGAGAGCCCGTACATCGACGCCTTATCCTTATCTATGTATATCTTGGTTTCTGGCGAAGGCTCCGCGAGGTTATTCTTCATGCCATACACACCTTCGATCTTGCCGAGGCCGGCCTGAGTGTCATTGGTCAGGCGTTCCAGCTCTTTCAGGTCATTACCTTTGATCTCTATCGTCACTGGCGCTTGTACTCCAAGCCCTGCGGTCAATACGTTCTCCTGCAATATATATTCTATTCTAGCGCCGCCGAGGCTCATCGCGGAAAGTCTCTCTTTTATTATCTGCACTACATCCGGGCTGCCGAGCTTTCTCTTGGTCTTAAGATTTACTATTATCTCGGCCTGGTTCGAGCTTAGGCGCTCCAGAACGTGCTTGGTGGAAGACTCTTGAGTTGACCCGACGGTAACGTTCATGCTGTACACTTCCGGTATAGAAGATATGAGCTTCTCCACTTTTTCCGATAGATTATTCGTTACTGTCAGCCTCGTGCCAGCCGGCATATCTATCTTCACCACGAACTGCCCCTGGTCGACTTTTGGCATAAGCTCTTTATCCATAAAAGCGAATAGCCCAAGTGACAGAACAAATATGACAAGGGTTATGATGAGATATCTTCCTTTTCTATCCACAAATTTTACCAGCATGCCTTCATATAATTTCCTAAGCTTTGAGGCTGCCGCTGCTTTGTCTATATTAGACAGGTCGTCTTCGTTCTCCATAACAACGTTTTTTCCGGCGCTGATACCGCGCGAGGCCAATAGCGGCACTATGGTGAGAGAAGCGACCAATGACGCGAGAAGTGAGAACGTAACGGTAAGCGCAAAGTCCTTCGAGACCTGACCTATGATACCTATAACAAATATGAGCGGCAAAAATACGACTACAGTGGTAAGTATGGACCCCGTAACCGATAGAAACACTTCATTGGCGCCTACTATCGCGGCCTCTTTCTTGTCTTTACCAAGCTGTATATGCCTGAATACGTTCTCCACGACCACGATGGCGCAGTCAACGAGCGAGCCTACGCCGAATGCCAATCCGCCTAGAGACATCATGTTGATGGAGATATTTGAGAAGTACATCAGGGCGAAAGTCGCCATTACCGAGATCGGTATTGTGAGAGTGACTATTATGGCGCTCCAGAAATTCCTTAAGAAATAGAAGAGCACCAGGAATACGAGTATGCCGCCCTGCCAAGCGGCATCCCACACTCCTGTTATTGAACTCTTTATGAATGTGGATTGATCATATACTACAGCAACACCTATATCTTTTGGAAGATCGGCCTTCAATTCAGAGATCTTCTTCTTTACCCTGTTTATTATTCTGACGGTATTGCCAAGCGCCTGTTTTTGTATCGATATGGAGATATTCTCGTTGCCATTATATCGCGAATAGCTCGTCCTCTCTCTTAAGTCATCTGTTATAGTGGCCACATCTTTAAGATATATGAGGCGCTTATCCTTGCTGATCTGACCGCCCTTTTCGTTCTGATATCCGTACATCTCCTCGTCGGATAACCCTGAGCCGACGGATACGTTCTCTATATCACGGACCTTCTCAAACTCTCCCAAAGTCCTTATCAGATATTCGTAAAAGCTCTCCTTTATAGTCCCTGCGGGGTAATTTAGGTTAGCGCTGGAGACGGCTTTTGAGACGTCCAATAGCGGGATACGTCTCGCCTGCAGTTTATCCTGATCTACATCGATCCTTATTTCGCGCTCAAGGCCTCCGGATATAGTGGCCGACGCCACACCCTCCACCTTTTCCAGTTCATCCTTTATCATCCTGCGCGTGAGATCTCTCAAAGAAAGCGGCGAGCGCTCACCGGAGCTCGTTATGCTCAGTATAAGTATCGGCCTATCAAACGGGTTGTACGGCAGGACTATCGGCTCTTCCGCATCCCTGGGCAGCCTCTCCTTGATGAGATCTATCTTCTCTCTCATCCCCAGCGCCGCGAAATTTATATTCTGGTTCCATCCGAATTCGGCTATTACTAGAGAGAGACCTTCCTTGGAGATGGAGTTGATCCTCTTCACGCCGGCGACCGTTCCCACGGCTTCTTCTATAGGCTTCGTTATCAGGGTCTCTATCTCTTCGGGCGCGGCGTTAGCGTAAGGAGTTACCACCGTAAGCTGCGGATACGTTATCTGGGGAAAAAGCTCCTGCGGAAGGAGCATTAAAGAGACTGCTCCAAATACCATGATCCCCGTCACCATCATTATGATAGTAACGGGACGATCTACGGAAAACTTGGGTAAATTCATTTAACTACAATATTCCTTCTTGGACTTCGGCTATCTCGACCTTGGCCTTGTCCTTAAACTCTTCCTGCACCTCTACCACCACAAGTTCGTCCTCCTGGACGCCCTTATCCACCTCAACGAGGTCTTCGGACATATAGCCGGGAACGATCTTTCTCACCTCTATAGTGCCATACTCAGCGGCCTTCTCTTTCGGGCCGGCCGCGGCGGACGCTTCGGGCTTCGCCCCTTCCTTCTTCTTGCCGCCGAATATCCCGAACAATCCCTTATCTTTGGCTTTAGATTTATCCTTTGTAAGAACAGCTTCAGCTATTCTTTTCGGCTCTTCCTTGTGTATTACGTATGCCAGATATTCGTTCTCTTTCTTCTTAAGCGACGATGCGGGGATCACGAGCGCATCCTTCTTTTCGTATGTGGATATAAGGGCCCGCACGAACATGCCGGGCTTCAGAATGCCTTCCTTGTTATCGAGCTCCACCTTTATCGTCTGGGTCCTGGACCTGCCCTCTATAACGGGCGATATCCTGTCGATGGCCCCGGCGAATGATTTGCCGGGATACGCGTCGACAAACACCTCGACCCTCTGGCCCAGCGCTATCTTCGGCACATCTTTTTCAATAATGTTAAACTCGGCGTAGACCTTGTCGGCATTGATAAAGAGCCCGACCTTATCGCCGGTTTCGCTAGGGTTAAAATAGCTGCCGATATCCCTGGTCTTTGGCCCCATAAGCCCGTTAGAGACCGCGTAAATATTCGTCTTGTCGAGATCGCTCTTCGCGGACTCATATTCCAGCTTGGACTGCTCCATCTTTATGGAGCTTATGGCGCCCAGCTCAAAGAGTTTCTTATTTTTGCTCAATTCCACTTCGGCATATTTTAACTTAAGCAGCGCGTCTCTTTGATTGAGGCTGGCGATTATGTCGCCCTCCTGGATCTTCTCCCCTTCTTCAAAGTTTATGCTCTCTACCACTCCGGGAACCTGGAACTTAAGCTCTACCTCTTTGAATCCTTTTATATTGCCGAGCGCTGGAAGCGTATCCTTAAAGTCCATTCTCTTTATCTTGTACGCCTTTACCGCCGTAGCGTCCTCCTCAAAGGTTATCGGTTTGGATTTGGACGCGATGTCGGACTTCTTCTTGAAGAGGACCTTCTGGATATTGCCAGTCGTCCTCGCGACGACGACAAGCACTATCAGCGCTATAATGATAATGAAGAATATCTTTTTGTTGAATTTGAAATTTTTCAGGTCTATCTTCTTCATGTCGATCTTTTTCAAGCCGCTAAGCTTTTCCTTGATGCTACTCATGTCTATCGGTTTCATAATTTTGGCTCCTTACTTATTATTTTGGGTTCTTACCGTTTTCCGGTTCCGGGTCGTTAAAATATTCTGGGATCCCAACAGCCTTGCTTATGCTTGCTATGGCTATATGGCAGTCGCTTATGGCCTGCACCTGACCGAACTTTTCCTGCGCAAGCTTTATCATGCTCTCTATGACGTTCGAATCCTGCGCTTCATCCATCTGGCGCCTGAATTTGGTAAGCTCAAGGTCGCCCTCCTGGTACTTCACCTTATTGATGGCGGTCTCCAGCTGCAGCAGGGCCTTTTCGTAATTAAAGCAGGCCTCCTTGACCTCGAGCGTTACATCCTGCTTTGTCTTTATCAACTCCTGGCGCGCCCTGTCCATATCCACGTCCGCCGAGGCTTTATCGGAGAACTGCGCGAGGTTATCCAAAAAGTTGAATTTGTATGAGCTCGTTATCGTTGAAGTTCCGCGGTAAGCGCTCACAACCGGAGCCCACTGTTCTTTCGTGTAGGAGTACTCTCCCGTAGATCCCCAGAGCGGGATGCTGCACTTTACACCGGCGTACCATTGTTGTTCCATCTTCTGGTCGGCATCGACAGTGCCGTTTGCCGGATCCACCCCGGCATCTTTCGATATATACTCTTCCTTGGCCATACCGAAGGAACCTATAAAATCTACCTTTGGCCAACTCTTCGACCTCGCCACCTTCTTCTCGTAAATATAGTACTGGATCATCATGGAGTTGATCTGCATCTCGGGCCTGTGGACGAGCGCGTCGTGTAAAATATTTTCATAATCTACGCTGACTTTTTTAAATTCATCCGGAGTCGTTATGTCTATCTTCTCGTTCGAATCTATATTCATCGCCTGCTTCAATATTAGCTCCGCCACCTCAACGTCGCCTTTAGCCGAAGCCTGCTGGAATCTTATCTGGTTCATCTGTGAGTTCACGTTCAATAATTCCAGGTTTGCGGTCACGCCCGCCTCAAACTCCTTTATCACCATATCGCTTATCCTTGAAACTTCGCGCGAAAGCTCCATCTGCATCTTAAAGTTCTCTTTCGCCTTCGCAAAAGTGTAATATCCTTTTTTAACCTGCAGTATGAGTTCGTTCTTGATCCTGGCATACTCTTTGTTCACTATCTTAAGGTTCATCTGCGCCTGCATCATGGTGTACAGGAATTCGCCGCCATGCATGAGAGTCTGCTGAAGATCTACCGATGTGCTCTTTCCATAGAAACGCCGGCCGCCTATCTGGCCGGTATGCTCTTCCATCCTTATGCCGACCTTTGGGAGCAGGTTACGCCGCGCCTCAAACAACCTCCACTGAGCCAACTTCACGCTCTTCTTAACCGTCTTTAGAGGCAAGTGGTTCTTAATGGCTATATCTATGCACTCGTCTAGCGTCAATACCTGCGCCCCCTCGCTTATCGGGGATCCAAGTTCGCCCTGCGTGCCGGCGGGCAATCTATCCTGGCCGATCACAGAGACGCTTGACCTTTCAACCTCAGAGGGGGAGTCTGCCATATCTTCCGAGAAGGATGGCGACGCCTGTGTCCCCAAGGCTAAAATAACGGCCCAGATTATAAGTGTAAGCTTACTTGGCCTCATTATTCTTCGAACTCTCCCCGTCGCCCGCAAGGCCTCTGTTCTTTCTGTACTCTCTCATGTAGTTCTTCATATACGTCCTGTGCCTGTCACGATGCTCTTCCCTATAGAGCTTCAGATACTCCTGGTGTTTCTTGCGCCACTCCAGGGATCTCTGCCTGCAGGTCTCGCGCCATGACGAATCCTGGCTCTCTTTATACTTAAAGTAGTTGGGATTCCTCGTCCGCCATTTCTTCATATTCTCCAGCTGGCGCTGGTACTGACATTCCAGCGAAGAACATACTGTCTGGTTCGGACGGTACTTATTTGCAAGAAACGATTTCCCGCAAACCTTACAGAACCTTTCCTCATCCATATTTCACCCCGCCTTTTTTATGCTTTTAGAAATATCTCTCTCGCCGCCAATGAAGCCGCGCCAAGTGAGACCGCGTCTTCGCCGAGAGCGCTCGTTATTATTTTGACTATGCCTGCCTGCTCCGAAAAAGCAAGCTTCTTGACGGTCTTGCGGACAGGGTCCAGGATAAGCTCCCCGGCCTTCTCCACGCCGCCGCCGACGACTACAACTTCGGGATTAAAGAGGTTCACCAGATAAGCTATCCGCACCCCCAGATTCATTCCGGCGTTCCGCACTATGTCGGTCGCGATCTCGTCGTCCTGCTTTGCCGCCTCGATCACCACCTCGGTGTTGATATTCTTCGGATCGCCTTTGGCGCAGGCCACTATCTTTGTGCCGACGCCTTTCTCTATTTCATGTTTCGCCATGCTGGTTATCCCCAGGTCCATGCCCCATGGCTTCAGGTACTGTGAAGATTTGAAGAAGAGAAGTTCCTCCTCTTTGGATATATGCTCATGCGAGATCTGTATCTCACCAGCGTTGCCTCCGGCGCCAAAGTACGCGTCGCCCTTTATTATTATTCCGCATCCGATATCGGAATACATGTAGAGAAGGTCTTCCACGTCGGCCTTCGGATTTAGATGTTTCTCGCCGAACGCCGCGCAAGTGGCGTCACTACCCATGAACACGTCTATGCCGAACTTTGCTCTTACGGCGTCTATTGTAGGATAAAAACGATTGTTGGCGCAGGCGGCCCCTATGCCGATAACCTTTATCTTCTCTTTTTCAACCCCCGATTTTTCCAAGAGCTCCCCGATCGACCCGATCGCCTTCAGGGTAATGTCCCCGGTATTGCCGGCGGGTGTGGGTATCTTGATCTTTGATACGATGTTGATGGAGAAGTCCGTGACCGTCGCGATAATATTTGAAATGCCTATGTCGAGGCCGACCACATAGAGGCCTTTCGCGTTCAATTCAACAAGCTCGGGACGCCTCCCGCCGGTAGAGACATCGCATCCGGTCTCCACAAGGATCCCTTTGGCAATATAATCTTTTACATAGTTGGAGATCGACACGATGTTGATATCAGTGGTGTGAGATATATCTGTCCTTGATATCGGACCCTTTTTCCTTATCAGCTCAAGTATTGCTAAATTTTTTCTCTCCTTATCTGAAAAGGAGCGATGATGGAACAGTCCTTCCTGCTTTATATCCATTTTCTTAACCTTCCATGACTTTGTAGTTAGAAACTAACTTTTGAAGTAAGTATACCTGATGCAGAACAAAAAGTCAACTGTAGATAGGTAGATTTTAGTGATGTTAACAAAAAAAGTGCCTGGCCCTTTTTAATATAGGGTCAGGCGCTTTTTTGCTAGTGGTAGCCCCATGGGGATTTGAACCCCAGTCTTTAGGCTGAGAACCTAACGTCCTGGGCCAGGCTAGACGATGGGGCCACGTTTACAAATTTGTCTGGTCGAACTTTTTTAAAGAATTCGAATTTATCTTTCTTACGCTTGAAAAACAATGAACTATAGTCTATTTTTCTGTATATAGCACCGTGCAATTTAATGCTATCCGCTATGGAATAACAAAGTAGATATTCTCTTGCTAAGCGCTGAATGCTTCCTTTGCTCAAGTCAGCCTCTTCACGCAACCTTTGTTGCATACCTTGTAAAAAAGCAAGGCTACCCGAACAAAACA
>JAPLMH010000179.1 GCA_026387135.1 Candidatus Omnitrophota bacterium
TATATGTTTTTCAAAAAGAAAGAAGGCGTAATATGACAAAATATATTTTTACCACGGGTGGTGTTATTTCTAGTCTGGGCAAAGGCATAGCCTCCGCGTCCATTGGTAAGATACTGGAATCTCGCGGCCTAAAAGTCGCGCTGATGAAGCTCGATCCGTACATTAACGTAGATCCCGGCAAGATGAACCCTTATCAACATGGCGAGGTCTACGTAACGGAAGATGGGGCGGAGACAGATCTCGATCTCGGACATTATGAAAGATTCACTAATACCGAAACTACCAAGTTCTCCAACGCCACGACCGGTCAGGTATATAATACCGTAATAGCAAGAGAGAGACGCGGCGATTATCTGGGCAAGACCATACAGGTTATCCCTCACATAACTAACGAGATAAAGGACAGGATAAGAAAAGCTGCCCATGCTTCCAAGGCCGAGGTCATGATAGTAGAGGTGGGCGGCACGGTCGGGGATATCGAGAGTCTGCCTTTCCTCGAAGCGGCAAGACAATTCAGGCTTGAAGTCGGTTACCGCAACGCGTTATATGTACATCTTACATTGGTACCTTATTTACGCTGCGCCGAGGAGATAAAGACGAAGCCTACCCAGCACAGCGTTGG
Source organism: Candidatus Omnitrophota bacterium (assembly GCA_026387135.1). Taxonomy (GTDB): domain Bacteria; phylum Omnitrophota; class Gorgyraeia; order 2-01-FULL-45-10; family 2-01-FULL-45-10; genus 2-01-FULL-45-10. Next base: position 623 of record JAPLMH010000179.1, read on the forward strand.
AAAGCTCCGCGAGATAGGGATACAGCCTGATATACTAATCTGCCGGACCGAAAAGGCCCTTTCCGAAGATGTAAAAGATAAGATATCCCTCTTCTGCAATGTAAGCAAAGGGGCTGTAATAGAGGCCAGGGACGCCGAATCGATATATCAGATACCTCTGGTATTTAGAGAACAGGGTCTTGACAAGATAATCCTTAATCATTTCGGACTGAAATGCAGGTCCGGCGACCTCAAAGACTGGGGCGAGAGAGTGGTGGAGAGGGTTCTTAGGCCAAGGCACAAAGTGACTGTAGCGGTAGTCGGGATATATTTAGGCTTACAGGACGCGTCGAAATCGATATACGAGTCGCTCGTACATGCCGGAATGTGCAATGACGCGAAAGTTGTAATAAAGAAGGTAGACTCCGAAGATATAGAAAAGCACGGCGCGGCGGGCCTGTTAAGCGATGTTGCCGGAGTGCTCGTTCCCGGAGGGTTCGGTTACCGCGGCATAGAAGGCAAGGTGGCGGCCATAAGATACGCCAGAGAGAATAAGATACCGTTCCTTGGATTATGCCTTGGTATGCAATGCGCAGTTGTGGAATTTGCCAGGAACGCCTGCGGCCTTAAAGGGGCCAACTCAACTGAGTTCAATAAAAATACCAAATATCCCATCATAAGCCTCCTGGAGGAGCAGAAAGATGTCAAGAATATGGGCGGCACCATGCGCTTGGGCGCCTATCCGTGCAGGGTGAAGAAGGGGAGCCTGGCCTATAGGACATACAAAAGATCGATGATATCGGAACGCCACCGCCATCGGTACGAATTCAATAACATTTATCGTGACTTATTGGAAAAAAAAGGTATAATCTTCTCCGGCGTCTATCCGAAGAAGGGCCTTGTCGAAATAATAGAGATAAAAAAACATCCTTATTTTATAGCGGTCCAGTTCCACCCGGAATTCAAATCCAAGCCGGATAGACCGCATCCGCTATTCAGGGAATTCATTAAATCGGCCCTCGATAGGGAGAGAAAAATAAAAAAGTAGTTTACATGCCACTATGGAAGCGATCCTAGCACTAGAAGACGGTAAGATATTCAAAGGTCGGTCTTTCGGCGCACCCGGCGAAAGATACGGCGAGGTCGTGTTCAATACGAGCATGGCCGGCTATCAGGAGATATTGACCGATCCGTCGTATAAGGGCCAGATCGTTACCATGACCTATCCATTGATAGGGAACTACGGCGTGAATGATGAGGATGCTGAGTCCCGCAAGCCGTTCGTGGAAGGCTTTGTAGTCAAGGAATATTCAAAAATAGCGAGCAACTGGCGAAGCAAGAAGACGCTGGGCGCTTATCTGAATGAGAACGGCATAGTCGGGATCGAGGGCGTTGACACTCGTGCGATCACGCTTCACATAAGAGAGGCGGGCGCATTGAAGGCCGTTTTATCTACCATAGACCCGGACGAAAACAGCCTGATAGAAAAGGCGAAAAGATCACCAGGCCTGATGGGAGTAGACCTCGTTAAGGAAGTCGCGCAATCGAAGGACTATGAATGGAATAATAAAGGCAGATACAGAGTGGTCGTGGTAGACTGCGGCGTAAAATTTAATATATTAAGAGAGCTCGCTCGGAATGATTGCCGCGTAACCGTTGTAAGCGCCAACAGGACAGCCAAAGAGATATTGAGCCACAAGCCAAACGGCGTACTTCTATCGAATGGCCCGGGGGACCCCGCTGCGCTGCCTTACATAGTTAAGACTGCCAGAGAGCTGATAGGCAAAGTCCCCATATTCGGTATATGCCTCGGCCACCAGATGCTCGGACAGGCTTTCGGCGGCAAGACATACAAGTTGAAATTCGGCCATCACGGCGGGAACCAGCCCGTTAAGGACCTGAAGACCGGCAAAGTGGCCATAACTGTGCAGAATCACGGGTTCTGCGTAGACATAGATACCCTTAATAAAAAAGATGTCGAGATAACTCACATGAACCTGAACGATAAGACTCTTGAGGGTATGAGGCACAAGAAACTTCCTATATTCTCTGTCCAATTCCATCCGGAATCGGCTCCCGGTCCGAATGACGCCGAATATTTATTTGCAACGTTTACTCAAATGATGAAGAAGAATGCCTAAAAGAACCGACATTAAATCGATACTGATAATAGGATCCGGGCCGATAGTCATAGGGCAGGCTTGCGAATTCGACTATTCCGGCTCCCAGGCCTGCAAGGTCTTAAGGCAGGACGGCTACAAGATAATCCTCGTCAACTCAAATCCCGCCACGATAATGACAGATCCTGATATGGCGGATAGAACCTACATAGAGCCGATAACCGTTGATGTGATAGAGAAGATCATAGAGAGGGAGAGGCCCGACGCCCTACTGCCCACGCTGGGGGGGCAGACAGCTCTGAACGCCGCAATAGGCCTTGCTGAAAAAGGAATATTGAAAAAATATAAAGTGGAGACTATAGGCGCGAACATAAAGGCTATCAAGAAGGGCGAGGATAGACGATTATTCAAAGAAGCAATGCAAAAAATAGGATTGGACCTGCCAAGAAGCGACAAAGCCTATAATTTGAAAGACGCGTGCTCTGTGGCAGAAAAGATAGGCTTTCCGCTGATCATAAGGCCCAGCTTCACCATGGGCGGCACGGGCGGAAGCGTCGCGTATAACATGGAAGAGTTTAAAGTACGCGCGAAGATCGGCATCGAGTCGAGCATGATCAATGAGATACTGGTGGAAGAGTCCGTAATGGGCTGGAAAGAGTTTGAGCTTGAGGTCATGCGCGACGTCAAGGACAACGTTGTCATCATATGCTCGATAGAGAATTTCGATCCCATGGGAGTCCATACGGGCGACTCCATAACGGTGGCGCCGATACAGACACTGACCGATAGAGAGTACCAAGCGATGAGGAATGCAGCCATCGCCTGCATAAGAGAGATAGGGGTTGAGACAGGAGGCTCGAATATCCAGTTCGCCATACATCCCGATACCGGAAGGATGGTAGTCATAGAGATGAATCCTAGGGTCTCAAGAAGTTCGGCCTTGGCTTCCAAAGCAACCGGTTTCCCGATAGCAAAAATCGCTGCAAAATTGGCGGTTGGCTATACCCTTGATGAGATACCGAACGATATCACGAAAGAGACGCCTGCGTGCTTTGAGCCGTCGATAGACTACTGCGTAGTAAAGATACCGCGTTTTACATTTGAGAAGTTCCCGCTGGCCGACCCAACTCTGACAGTTTCGATGAAATCGGTAGGAGAAGCTATGTCGATAGGCAGGACGTTCAAAGAAGCCCTTCAAAAAGGATTACGCTCTCTCGAAATAAAGAAATTCGGACTGGAGAGCATACTATTCAAAGATAAGCTCGTCGATATAAAATGCGACGAGAGTACAATGAATATAATTTATGAAAAATTGAGGACTCCGGGAGCAGACAGGATATTTTACGTCGCTGACGCTTTCAGAGCCTCCATCGATATAGATAAAATATACGAAATGACGAAGATAGACAGGTGGTTCCTTCATAATATAAAAGAGATCGTGGAATTAGAGAGAGAGATAGTTGCCTGTAAGGGCACGATCAACGTAGAGCTGCTTAAGAGAGC
>JAPLMH010000059.1 GCA_026387135.1 Candidatus Omnitrophota bacterium
AACGCGGCAGAGAACTCGATGTCGTTTATATGATATCCTCCCAGATTAACATGCATCAATCCGGGAACGAAATCTTCATTCTTCGCGTTCTTATAATACTCTACGCCCTGGACCAGCGAAGAGGCGCAATTGCCGACCCCGATGATCGCTACCCTGATCTTACCCATAGCTTGACACTCCTTTTTCAATATCTAACCATCATATAGATAATATATATTATACAAAATTATATCTATTAAGGCAAAACAATTACCTGTCTGCCGGCAGGCATATGTTGGAAGGGAAGCTACAGGACTATTCTTTTTTATCGAAGAGACGCCCGAGGGCTTTCAGGCCTTCATCCTTTATCTTATCCTGAAAATTTGCGATGTACGGCTTGATAAGCGCCATCAATGACTCCTGAAATCCACCGAACTGCGGCTTATCTAACGTGCCGGTGATATTGAATTTGAGCTTCAACGGATCTATGCGGTTCATGGCGTTGCATACGGCCGAAATGGGCACAAACCCCATAAGCGGACTTCCGCCCATCTTCTGCTCCAGAGCATGATCTTTCAGAGAGATCTCGTTGCGGGAATCTATGTTACCTGCCTCTATATATGTTCTGGATCTGAGCGTTATAAGACCCTTCACAACATGGACCGGCAATGAACTTTCATATACAAAACGGACCGCATCCATATCGATATCGTTCAACTCAGCTTTAAATACGGCTTTCTCCCCGTTCCTATCAGCGCTCTTCGAGAAATAGATATTAAATTTACCAGCCGACTTTTCACCCTTATACACAATGCCCTGCAAGTCCAGAAGGTCCAGCCTCATCCCGTTTTCCGGATCGTAGGCCATGCGACCTAATCGTATTCTGGCATTCTTAATATCCGCGGCATTACCGTTCACTCTCACTTTGATGTAAGCGTCGGAGATATCGAGGTTCTTTATCTCAAAGAGATATAGGTCTTTGGCATTATTAAAATGCACCAGCTTGCCCTTTGGCATATCCTCGACCGTGGTGGTCACTTTTTTGGCAGCTTTACGATCTTCTCTTATCTTCTCCTTACTCTTCTTGGCAAAACGTTTTTTTAGTATCTCGTAAGTCTTGCCGAAGAGATCCTTCTTCTGCATCAGCGAACGCCAACCAAGATCGGCGCCGGACACCGCAGGCTCTTTCTTTGTGCCGGTGAGGCCGGCCACGTTAAAACTCCCATCGGCTGTGCCCTCCAGATTGATCTCGGCTCCTTTCATATGTATATGGGAAAAGACAAGGCGTTTAGAAAGAAGACCGATCGGACTTATGGCTACCGAGCTGTCATCTATCTTGGCAATACGTAGATCTTGACGCTCCGGATCAAAGACCTTCATCCCTTTTAGCGAAAAAGAGAGTGTCAACGGCCAGATATTTACTTTGTCGATGGTGATCCTCGCATTGCTATATTTATTGATGCTCTGCACTATAAATGAACTGAAGGCCGGGCTAACAAAAAGCCCCACCCCGAAATGAAATACCATCAGCGCGACAATGACTATAGATACGTTGACTATCTTTATGCGCTTTAATATGGAGTTTCCCCGACGCTGCGCTCTCCCCTTGGCTATGGCCTCGACGATCTTCGTCTTAACGGTTAATTTTACATGCGTCCCGACGTTCTTCAGAGTGGACCCGGTATCGTCCCCCACGAGTCCCATTAATTTTATGCCGGGCAGCAATTTCGCCAATGCCGAATTCTTTATTTGTTCGGCGTACTTAGCGCTAAGGAAGATGACCAGCCGTTTAGAAATAAAATATATCGGCACAGAGAGCGCTGTCGCGATGACCAACCCGCCGGCGATGAGCGTATTATTGATATCGAGGTACGATATTATGGGAAGATGCGTGACCCACCTCCAGAAACCTGCTAAAAAACCAGCCTTCTCAAGGATATAAGCCCCTGTGATGTCGGTCAATCTGTACATTCCTAAAAGGTAGACCAGCTTGAATATGGGCAGTGTAAAGAGAGTCGCTACGCGATTTATCCTGAAGAGAAAGAAGAATACGGCCAGGAGAAGCGCCATAGGGCCATTCAGCGGTATAAATCCAAGAAAGGCCCCGAGACAGACACCGGCGGCTATCTCACGAGGAGATATATTCCCCTCCACGATACTTACTATCTTAGCCGGTAAATTGATGATAGAGAACATAGACTCTCCTTAATTTGTAAATCAAAACTGGCGGACGCGAGCGCAACCAATTCGAACCGCCTCTGAGCTCACTGTCCGCATAGTGATCCAGATACCTGTTAGGATAGCATTATACCAAAAGATAGCTCAAAAGGTAAAGGAACTGTCGATTCTCGGCCTGTCCCACAAAGATATTGCAATTAGCTTATATATTAGTGTCACGACCGTTAAACGTGCGCGTCAGGTCAGATAATCGGAAATTATTGAAGCTGGTCACAAGATGGAAACAACTAAACATCGTCAAGAGGAAAGCTAATGATTATCTATACATTATCTGCCCTCGAAGACCGCTTATACTTCTTATAAAATTGCGTAAATAGCGTTCCGCCCATTATTGTGCCGATACTGATGCTGGAATAGACGATCTCGGAATACGCTCCCGGGCGCATGACTTTAAAACAAGAAACGGAAGTTGAAAACACCATCAATAAACCCCAGACTATCGCCATAAACCGGCAGCTTTGCACAAGCCGCGGATCATTCCATCGTTCCTTCGGAAGATCCTCCCGTGCATACTGTAGTGTAAATGGCTTTCCGACCAGAATGGTCAGCCAAATAATGGACGCAAGAAATCCGTTAGCAATGATCCCCATGTTCTTCGCGATCGTTACGTTTTGTAAACCATTCACCATTATTATACACCATGCAAAAAAGATTACCGAGCCCCATTGCAGAATAAAACCGCTGCGCAGTTGCCGGTAACCAAATATAAGGCTGATTATAAAACTGATAACCAGGGCTCGCTCAAGGCTGGTGAATGTGTTTCCGGACAAAAAAAGAAAAACAAGCCACGAGGCAAATCCCAGAAGAAATTTCATAATTTCTATAAGATCTTTCATGGCGTTTTCTGGCCGAAATATCCGATCTGCGCCGGAAATTTTTCAAAAAACATCTTTTTATTTAAACTGACAATGATCATTGCAATAACTATCAACACTATTGTCTCTATACATTTTGCGATTTGCCCCATCTGTAAAATTCCCTGAAAATTAGCTACGGTATGAAAGAAGATTGCTGTCACGATACTGCCGCTATTCTTATACCATAGCCAGTTGATAATAAACGCCGCGGGAAAAACACTGACTATAAAGTTGAGAGCAAATAAAGGATTTGTTCTTATAAGCGTATTGTGATAGTAATTATTTATGAAAAACAAGGGGATGTGCCAGGAAACCCATAATACGGCATAAATAAGCGTTGCGACAAAAAAAGTACGCCTGCCACGGAGGCTGTCCACTCCATAACCTTTCCATCCCAATTCCTCAAGTAATGCAGCACCAAAAAACATCACCGGAACCGGAATAAGCCCTGAAGAAGCCACTTTTACAATCCTAAGCTGGTCCAAAGAAAAGCCGATTATAAAAATTCTGCTTTAGCTCCCTGCTCTTTGAAGTAAAGATCATCCATAGGGCTGCGCCAAAAGGACCGAATAATCCTGCAAGTTCAAGTATGGAGAATAACCTGTTTGATCCGCTGCCTTGCTGATAACTAAAATAGGCGGCGATAAACCAGGTAGTCCAAGTAGTCAAAATAGCAATTAAGAAAAATTTAGTCGGCTTGTAGATATAGTATTCTTTCATAATTTTTAAAGAAAATAATGGCGGAGAGGGAGAGAAACACCTCAAGGCTATTTCTTATAGGAGGTGTTCCTCGACCTATCCAAGCTATTCGGCGAGGAGGAAAAGATGAAAATCTATTTTCAATCTTTTCCGACGAGACGAATAGCGTGCAATCGCCGCAGCGATTGCACAGCCAATTTTGCTATTGTCAACTTCAGGCAAAATTGGCGGAGAGGGAGAGATTTGAACTCTCGGTACCTTTCGGTACACGCGCTTTCCAAGCGCGCGCCATAAACCGGGCTAGGCGACCTCTCCGCGAGACTTTTAAAAAAATTCTTTCAGTGCCGAAAATATATTATCGTTGCGCTTGAAATTCTCCGTCCGCCAGGAGTAGATCATGCTTCCTTTCTCCTTCGGCCATAGAGAAGCGAACGTCTCCAATCCCGCTATGGGCCCCTGACGATTGACCCACGCAGGGTTGGCGGTGTACCTGTATATCCCGTCGGGATACGCGTAATTTGCGACAGTTTTATAAGTCCAGTAAGTCCAGTTGATGTTATATTTTCCGGCAACCGACAGTATATCTCGGACCCATTC
>JAPLMH010000100.1 GCA_026387135.1 Candidatus Omnitrophota bacterium
ATCTTTATCGGATGATCGTAGACTTGGGTGCTGTGACATCTCTAATTACCTCCTTAAGTGTTATCTTAACCTGACGTATGCATCCTTATGCATCTGTCTTACCTTGTTCAAAATCTTTCCTGCGCTCTCTTTGCTTTGAAAAGACCCCACGCATGCCAGATAGTATGGCTCACCGTAGTATATGAAGGCATCTAATCCTGCCGTCTTTAGCTTACCGATCTCTTTTAACGCAAGATCTTGCTTCGAGAATGCAGCCGCTACTACCATATATGGCTTCGTCTTATCAAAAGCCGCTTGAGCTTTAACCGCCACTGACGGCGGATTGGCCTTCGGTGTTATGTTTGTTACGGTAGCGCTGCCAGCGACAACTATAGGAGCCATGGAAGGCTTCGCCGATATTGCCGGTGGCGCAACGACATCTTTTATTATGGTTTTTGTAGCCGTAAGCTTAGCGTAAGCGGCCGACCGGCCCTTTTCCACGCCAAGGGCAAAAAATATCACCATAAGCATTACTAAGCCTATGGCCGTAAAGACCATCTTCTCCGGTGTTAAGGTTATTGCAAAGTCGGATCTGGGAAATATGCTGCCGAGTCTCGCTTGAGCCTTCTTCGGAGGTTCAAATTCAAACAATTCCTTTTGATATTTCTCGGTCTCCATATAAGCGACATATTATAACATTCATCACGGATGATGTCAACCTGCTATGATAAGGCCAAGAGGCTCAATCTTTTACCGTAACCGTCCCGAAATTGAGCCGGAATAGCTTACCGGAGATCTGCATGGATGGAGAGCTGAGGCTGCCTTTTATTTTTAACGAGAAACTCTTCCATTCGTTGGGCTCTTCCGACATTATGACGGTGTGAAGCTCGGGCGGGATATCTTTAAGAGCATCTTTAGAAAAGTATATCGAGATCTCCACGTCCACCACATTATTATAAAAGATATCTCCGGAGAGGTTCAGCCGTATCTCTCTTCCATTTGCCGAGAATCTCTTCAATGTTAGACCATTAGAAAATATCTCGGCCTCGCCGGCTATCTCCTTATAGGCCCACCTTCCTTCGAACGGCATAGCCGCGACCTGAGAGACCGTATCATACTTTGCGCCTGAGCTTTCTTCCCTGCCCTTAACGAAATGGACGTCTTTAAATTTGAAGTCAAGATCTATAGCCTTGAGAAAATCGCGCTTCCATATGGGTTTTATAGTTGCGCGCTGGGAATAGAAACCCAGCCCCATCTTTTTGTTCATCACCTTAAGGTTTTCAAAAGCGTAACTGTCCATCCTATCTTTAGTAAGGCTCTTGTATGATATATCAAGGTCATACAGCTTGGACAGTGTGAATAGAGCCATTCTGTCGAAGTTCAAATAAACGGTAAAAAGGCCGGCGCCGACTATTAAGATGCCCAGCAGATATCGTCGTAATCGCATTTTCCGCACTTCTCCTCATCGCGTTTGGTAAATTTTTCGAACCTTAGGCTCTTTATATCTCTCCATGTATCAATAATTATCTCTTCCATCTCGCTCACCATCTCGTCCGATACCTGAACCGGCAGAGAGACGTAGCCGCCTTTCTTTAAGTCCAATTTTTTTATATCCGTCGAGAGCGGCTCTATGAAGACGAGAAGGCCATGGCTTACGGTCTTACCGAGCGACTGCGTCTTGTCCTTTTCGTACAGAAGCTTGTAGCAGACGAGCTGTCTTAAGTATCCGTCGCATTCCTCGCTTCTCAGATCGCGGCAGGCGCTTATCTTCTTAAGATGGTCGTCCGGCTTTCCGGTCTTATAGTCTATGATGCGGACCGTATTCTTCTTCCGGTCCTGCCATTCCACCTTATCGTACTTTCCGGTGAATATGATGTTATCGGCTACGGTTATTACCAGCTTCTTCTCGAGATCGACAGGCAATACAGGGTCTTTTGAAGCGCCCTCGAACCATTCTCTTAATACAGGGCCGTTCGCCTTATTGAGACAGTCGAGCTCTATCGAGCTATCCGCTCCCTGCATCTTCAATTCATCTTCGAACGATCCGAGGAAAAATTTAAAACTGGGGAATTTCCCTGTTCTCTTGAACTCCCTATACGTCTCCTCAAGGGCTTTATGTACAGAATTACCGAACACAAGACTCCTCTTCTTCGCTGCCGGAAGCTTCAGGACATCGTTGTATAAGAATTTCCTACGGCACGACAGATAGTTATTTACGCGCGTAGGATTCAAGGTGAGATTGCTTATCATGTCGCTCAGTATCGACTCCGTCCCTATGAACGGATCTTCGAGGTCCGTCAGGTCTATGGATCTGCCGAGGAGCTCTTCCTCGTCCGCGTATTCGGGAGATTCCTTTGAGATGTCCATATGATTCAGATATGAACTGGATACCGTATTCTCTGTCGGGCTTGCCGTAAAAAGAAGCGTCGATTTAGGTCTGGTGATCGCCACGTAGAATAGCCGCGTCTCGTCATAACCGGCCAGCTTCTTCAGCGACTCCCTCTCTTCTATCTTCTCCTTGGTCTTAAATAGCGCCGGGGGCAGGAGTATCTTTTCGGGAATAGCGCGCGCGGGCCAGTTCTTTTTATCAAGACAGAACGGTATTATCACGGAATGGAACTCCTGCCCTTTCGAGCCGTGCGCCGTAAATATCCTCACCCCGTCCTGCGTCATAGTTACGAGTTTTCCCTGGATAGGGAGATCGTGGTCGGCCCTGGTCTTCATTTCGAGCATAAGATCGCCCAGCCGCATGCCGGGATTGGCGAGATCTGCCGACTTTATCATATTTACGAAAGAGGTGACGCTTCTCAACTCCCTTATTCTCAGGATGTCATTATCCCGGTACTCCTTAAGTATATACTTGAATAACCCGGCATCTTTTATGTAATTAAGGAGCGTAGTATGTACGGTCTTCGTCTGGGCATCGTCCAGGAGCCTCTTGATCGCGTACGAGGCCTTATGAGACGGGAAATAGTCGAAAAATTCGCTCACGAGCGATACCTTCCTTACGCGCTTATCTTTTTTTTCGTTGACATGGCAGAGGAACTTAAGCACGTCGGAGTGCGGTATCTCGAGATAGTCCGACGTAAGCACCTTGTATAGCGCCATATCCTTCGCGTCCATATCGTCCGGCCCCGCATGCGCAAGGCGAAGAACGTCGATGAGCTGTTTTACGCGTTTTTCGCCGCTTATATCCTCTTTTCCATCGGTCGCGTATGGTATGCCCGCCTGCAGGAAAGCGTCTATTATCTTCAGTATGCTCTTTCTCTTTCGCACAAGGACGGCTATATTATTATATGGATGAGCTCTCTCCTCATCGCTCAATTCTTCGGAAGCCGCTATCCTATCCTTTAATTCTCTGACCTTGTCCACTATAAATAGCAGCTCTTCGTCCTCGGTCGTGAACTCCCTGAAACCTATCTCTTTATCCGAATAGTCTTTTAAAGAGATGAGCTTCTTTTCGGACACTCTCTCTCCTATAGGTATGAGGCTTATGATATTTTTGGAAATATTCAGCAGTTCTCCGGTAGAGCGGTAGTTATCCCTTAACGATATCTCTACGCGCCCGGGGAAGCGCTTTCTGAAGAGTTTAAAGTTTCCCACGCTGGCGCCCTGGAATCTGTATATCGACTGGTCGTCGTCGCCTACGCAGCATAGATTGGGGTTCTTATAATCGAGAAGCGCAAACAAGAGTTCCAGCTGCGCGCCGTTGGTATCCTGAAACTCGTCCACCATGACGTATTTGAATTGGGACTGATATTTTTCTCTTAAAAGAGCCTCTCTCTTCAGGGCTTCCGTAGCGAAGAGTATCATGTCATCGTAGTCGTATCTTCCGCGTTCATCGAATATCTCTTTACTCTTACCCTCTTTTAGTTTTTCGTAAACGTCGTATATCACGGAGAGGGACTTCAGTCTTTTTGCATACTTCTCTTCAAGATAGGCCTCCGATCTGTGTTGAGAAATATAGTCACAGAGATCGCCGGGCTTTATTCCGTCCTTCTTGAGGTCCCCTATCTTTTGGAGAAGCTCTTTTATATACATATAAGGCGCGCCGAACGGACGTATCTCATCAAGGCCTTTTGTATTATCCAGTATATACTTGATGGCCTTTACCTGTTCCACATCATCCATCTGCACCTTATCTCCGTCGTAACCGTCCGCGCCTATCACTTTAGCAAGGCGCAGTTTCATGGTCTTGGCCGCGGAGTTCGTGTACGTGAGTATCAGGATATTTTCAGGCTCGATACCCTTCTCTTTTTTAAGTATGGAGTGCGCGCGGATGGATAGTAGCTGGGTCTTGCCAGTGCCGGGACCGGCCAGGATCAGCACGGGACCGCTGATCGAATCTACGGCAAGCGCCTGTTCTCTGTTGAGCCCGGAGAATATATCAGGCAGCTCTTCTTTTTTTAAGGAGTTTTTCAATTTTCGAGATGATCTTAGCGTTACGGGTATAGCTGTAGCCCGTCGTGGATGTGGAGCGGTGGGCTACCAATATCTTCATACCGACCAATTCTTCCAGAGCCTTCTTTACCTTCGCCCTCTCTTCGCGCACCCACGTTGATACTCCGCGGGGCGTATCGATAGACGCCTGATTTTCGTGGAAGAATTTCACGATATTCAAGTGCAGACTCGACTGGAGCGTTCTATCTGTGTCCGCCATATCTTTCCTTTTCCAACATCGTCTTTATATCCTGCCTGCTGACCACCTCCAGCAGCGCCTGGACAACTTTAGGATCGAACTGAGTGCCTGAGTTCGTCTTCATCTCCGCTAAAGCAACATTCATGGATCTTGCAGTTCTGTAAGGCCTTCTGGCTATCATGGCTTCAAATGCGCTCACTACAGCCACGATCCTGGCACCCAGCGGTATCTGGTCCTTCTTTAACCCCTTCGGATAACCGCTCCCATCGTAGTTCTCATGATGATGGAGTATTATGGGTATGATGCCTTTTAGGGACTTCATAGGCTTCAATATCTCCGCGCCCATCACAGGATGCTCTTTTACCAGGTCATACTCTCTGCCCGTTAGCTTTGCCGGTTTTTTCAATACGTTGTCCGGCATCACGAGCTGTCCGGCGTCATGCAGCAATATGGCATACTCTATGCCTTTTAATTCCCTGTCCGACATCTTCATCTTCTGCCCTATAAGGGTCGCTATCCTTAAGAACGACGCGCGCGGCAGATATACTCCTTTGGCTCGGGTGCTTCCTATGGTGGCGAAACTCTTTATTATGCCCTCGGTAAGCTTCTCCTGCTCCTTATAGAGCTGGGCGTTCTTTATCGCGATAACCGCCTGTTCGGACAGAGTGGCCATTATCTCCTGGTCGAATGACGTAAAAGGATTTTTGTCCACTTTATCATAAAGCGTTATGACTCCTATGACATCCTCGTCTATCAACGGAGTCGCCAGATGGTCTTTGTCCCTTATGGGCCTACCGAACTTCACGGCCTTTCCGGGGGACCAGTTCCCGATACGGACTTTCTTCAATTTCGATTTCTTCTCTCTGAGGTCTATTGTGACCTTCGGCAGGAGCAGTTTCTTCGTGGAGTCCACAAGCTTTATCGAGCACCTGTTCGCCCTTATTATCTGCAGAGATAACCGCGCCACTCTCGGCAGAAGCTCATTCATATCGAGCGTAGATCCTATCAATCTGTGTACCGTATGAACTGTGGAGAGCGCTATGGCTCTGGGCCTTATCGTTTCGTAGAGCTTCGAGAGCTCAAGCTCCTTCTGCACTTCCCTCACTATAGCGTCGGTAAATGCGCCGAATATGTCTATGACCTGCGGGGAGACATCCTTTTTTGTGTAACATGTTCCCAGATAACCGTACAATTTATCTCCCTGGAATATCGGATAGACGAATCCATGCAAGCCTTCAACGCAATCAAACCGTATAAGCGTCCTTGCCCTGCCGCACTTTTTAACTATATCCCAAAGCAACTTTACGCAACCGCTCTTTTTGACGGAACCCGGGCCTTTTAGGAACGGACAGGTGCCCGAGATGATCTTCATCATGTCGGATAATTTCGGATAGGGCTGTTCTACAAGCCACCAAATAGCGGAGTTAAGGCAGACCCCGAAGCACTCCTCTTCTTTCCTGAGGCTTATGCTCTTCTTGAGCCTGTCGAACAACTCCTTCTGGTATTCTTTATCGGTCTTTATATCTTCCATGGTCTAATTATAGTTTGCTGTGAGCCCGATGTCAATTGTTGTGCCGTTCCTAATTCTCTTTAGGATATCCCACTGTTTGCGCAAGCACCACTTTTTGATCTGGCCTTAGCTTCATGACTTTGGCCAGCTCGTCCTTATCAACCCAACCGCGAACGACTGTCGCCAATCCTGCTGACGAACAGTACAAGTACACATTTTCGCTGACAAAGCCCGTATCTGTCGCGGCGTAGAAAGCCGCGTCCCCTGCCGACATGCCGCTCATCTTCGAGAGGTCGGAGACGTAAACCAAGTTTATAGGCGCATCCTTGACAAAATCTTGTTTGCCCGCGAATGCTCTCATATCACCCGCTAAAACCGTAAGAAGTGAATTTGCTTTGGCGTCATACAGATAGACGCCTTCCGCCTTCACAACATAGATATCTATCTCCTGCATATTCTTTGCCGTTGGCGCAGTCATTCCGCCGGAGTCTGGACGGTTCACTCCGCCCGCAGCCCAAAGCAGGTCCGATAGTACCTGCGGCGGCAGCTCTTTCGACGAGAATGCGCGCAGGCTCTTTCTCTCTTTCAGCGCCTGCATAAGCGGTTTTCCGCCTTCCATCTGCGGAGGCAGAAGCTTTACCGATTTCGTCTCCTCTGCGCATACCGTAGCTGAATAGATAAAGAGTACCGCAAACGCTACTCCAAATATAGATCTATTTCTCATATCTCACTTATGTCCTTCCCGGATCCTGACCCTGTAAGCGACGAAGACGTTCTCTTTACCAAGAGATCCATAACACGCCGCCGATTCTCCTTTGTGGTCCTTCAGATCCCTTACGATGATATTCTTGGTCACATTCATATCATTCTCTGTGAATATCGTGGCCTTGGAGACATCCACCTTGTTCCCGTTCACTATGATATAGTATTCCTTTAAGTCGACCTTCTCTATGGCTCCTTTGATCGTGTCGGCGTAACAGTTGCCAACCGTGCATAGGAAAATTAAAATAACTAAAAACGAAAT
>JAPLMH010000102.1 GCA_026387135.1 Candidatus Omnitrophota bacterium
TAGATATACTTGTAGTGGAGGTGGTTAAGATGAAGAGCGTATTATCTATAAAGATAGAAAAATCCTTGATCCAGCAAATTAAGGACTTTTGTCAGCTGCATGGTCTGAAGCAGGGTTTTTTTGTTGAAAAGGCCATAAAAGGTCAGCTTGAGCGGGAAGAGATGATAGAGGATATCGTTGAGCTCAAAGAGCTTCGTTTGCAGGAAAAAGGCGCTGTACCATTTGACGAGTATCTCAAAAAAAGAAAGTCATGAAGTACTGCGTCAAAATAATCCCTAAAGCAGAGAAGGATCTGGATGCTGTTAGCGGCCATGAATTTGATGCTATAAAGAAAAAAATTCTGGCTCTATCGGACAATCCACGACCTTTTGGATGCAAAAAACTGACCGCTGATGAAGGGTATAGGTTGCGGTCAGGGGATTTTAGGATAGTGTATCGCATAGATGATCAGGTTAAAGAAGTCGTGATCTACAGGGTAAAACACCGTAAAGAAGTTTACAGGTAGTTTTAGTGAGCAATAGTATGAAAAAACCTAAAAAGGGTAAAACGAAGATTTACCAGCATAAAGAGCTTGCGGCCGGACGATGGAAGAATTTATCATTTTGTGAGCAGATGGCCAATATAGGTAGTGAGGTTGAGCGTACGTTAATTTGGCGCGCAAAGAATAATACTGCCTATAGTCAGAGAGCTTTCGAGCGCGCCCTTGAATTGGTGGATTTGACATTGGACACTGTTTCGGGTTACGCGCGGCTAAAAGAGATCGCGCGTGTGAGGGAATCGATGGTCGATTATTTTTCCGGGACAAATCAATTCGGCTCTACGGACGCCTCGTGGCGGAAGTACTTCACACATTTTAACTACGCTGTCAGGAAAAATTCTTAATGGCGACTAAGAGAGATTATTACGAGATCCTCGGGATATCGAAGAGTGCCACAGCTGATGAGATAAAGAAGGCATACCGGAATCTGGCACTCAAATATCATCCGGACAGGGTAACCCCGGATAATAAGAAAGTGGCTGAAGAGAAGTTTAAGGAGATGTCCGAGGCCTACGAAGTCCTCATCGATCCCCAGAAAAAGACAAAGTACGACCAGTACGGACACGAAGCCGTAGACAGCTAATTCGGACCCGGAGGGTTCGACTTCAGGCAGGACTTCCACCATGTGGACGACCTCAAGGACATATTCGGTGAAGTGGATATCAGCGACCTTTTCAGGTCTTTTGGTATCGGTGGTGACATGTATGGCGGTCAATTCGGTGGCGGTGGAGGCCGACGGGGCGGAGCCAGCCGCGGCTCGGACCTGGAGTTCCAGATAGAGATAAGTTTTGATGATGCGGCATTCGGCGCGGAGAAGACCATAACCATACCGCGCTATGAAGCTTGCGAAACATGCGGCGGCACTGGCGCCAAGCCCGGTTCAAAGAAAGAGCGCTGTACAGCCTGTGGTGGGCGGGGCCAGGTAAGTTCATCGAGCGGGTTCTTCAATGTAGTGAGGACCTGCGACAGATGCGGCGGCGAGGGGACCGTTATTAAGACCCCTTGTACCGCTTGCGGCGGCCGCGGCAGGGTCAAGGCCAAGAGGAACATAAAGGTAAAGATCCCGGCAGGAGTGGATACAGGCGCGCGACTCAGGGTTCACGGTGAAGGCGAGGCCGGAGAGAGGGGTGCAAGGCGCGGCGACCTTTACCTTGTTATACACGTTAAGCCGCATGAGATATTCGAACGGCACGGAGCCGACATATACTGCGAAGTCCCTGTGGATTTTGTGACCGCTACTTTAGGCGGAGAAGTGGAAGCCCCGACTCTTGAAGGCAAGATAAAGCTGAAGATACCCGCCGGCACTCAAGGCGGCAAGTCGTTCAGATTAAGGAATAAGGGGATCGCGCATCTGCATGACTACGGCAGAGGCGATCAACTGGTGAAGGTCCAGATAGATGTGCCGTCCAATCCCACGCAGGACCAGAAGAGGCTATTGAAAGAGCTCGCCAAGGTTTCCGAGCGTAACCCCGGGCCGTTGGCGCAGACATTTATGGAAAAGATGAAGAGATTATTCAAATAGGAGTTAAAAGAGATGCCGACATACGAATATGAATGTGATAAATGTAAAAAACATTTTGATCTATTCCACAGCATGACCGACACCAAAGTGCAGAAGTGCCCCAAATGCGGCGGTAAGACCCATCGCCTTATAAGCGGAGGAACCGGCGTAATATTCAAGGGCACCGGTTTTTACGAGACCGACTATAAAAAGAAGAGAGGCTCTGACTCCAGTCCTAAACCATCCTGCCCATCTGATTGCAAACACTGCCCGTCGAAGAAAAAAGGTGTCTGACCCCTTTTTAGAAAGATAAAATTGCTTAAAAAGACAGCTTTAATTCTATGGTTCTGGACGCCGGTAGCCCTCTGGATGGCGATTATTTATTTCTCCTCCTCTATCCACGGAGAGGACATACCGAAGATCGATATCCCCAACATAGATAAACTAGCTCATTTTGTCGAATACTTTATCCTGGGGGCCCTGCTAGTAAGAGCCTTCGCCAACTCCTCCGATAAAACCAACTTCAAACTCATCCTTTTATTATCTGTCCTGATAGCGGCCGCATATGGCGCCCTGGACGAATTCCACCAGCGTTTCGTTTCTGGAAGATCTCCGGAGATTTTTGATTTAATTTCTGATATAATAGGCTCTTTGTTTGGGACCCTGTTATCAATACATAAGGAGAAGAGTAGCCGTGCCATCGATAAGACCGTTTAAAGCCGTAGTCTACAATAATAAGAAGATAAAGAATATTTCCAAAGTTGTCGCGCCTCCATACGACATCATTCCACCCGATATGCAGGATGAGTTGTATAGAACCCATGATAATAATGTTGTGAGGCTGATCCTGGGTAAAGTGCGGGATACCGATACCGATACCAATAACCGTTATACGCGCGCCGCATCGGACTTCAGACACTGGTTAAAAGAGAACATCCTAATAGAAGATAGTACGCCCGCCATATATATCTATACCCAGACTTACACATACGACGGTAAATCGATCGATAGGATAGGTTTCATAAGTCTCATGGAGCTCGACCTTGAGGATAAGAAAGTATTGCCTCACGAGAAGACATTGAAGGCGCCGAAAGAAGATAGACTTCGTTTGGTGCGGGAGATCAAGGCCAACTTGAGCCCTATCTTTATGCTTTACGAAGACGCCAAACATAAAGTGAACAGCATATTAAAAGCGTTCTCCAAAAAGACAAAGCCTTTTATAGATGTAACTATCGATAGCGTCAGGCACAGGGTATGGGCTCTTACAGATAAAGACGCCATAGGAAATATAGAAGGTGTAATGGGCAAAAAGGACATCTTCATAGCTGACGGCCATCACCGTTATGAAACATCGAAAAATTACGCGCGTGAATTGATCGAACAAAGTGCCCCGCAAAGCCTAATTGATAATTCCAAGTTCTTCATGGCATATTTTGTGGAGCTTGAAGAGAAGTCGCTCCTGATCATGCCTACACACAGGCTCATAAAGGACGCGCGGGGTTTAAGCAAAGAAGATATATTGGAAAAACTGGGTAAATATTTTACTATAGAAAAGTTACCCGGCGCCAGGAAGCTATTGGCGAGATTGGGTGAGTTGAAGGCCAGTCACGCGTTCGGGATATATTTAGGCGCTGCCGGATATTATGCGCTAAAGCTCAAAGATTTCAAGAAGGCCAAGACTTTCATGGGCTCCGGCTCGGAAGACTGGAAGAGCCTCGACGTCTCAATACTGCATCTATTTGTGCTTAAATACGTATTGGGTATAAGCGATGAAGATGATAACATAGAGTTCGTCAAAGACCCGGGCGATGCCTTTAAAGGGGTCGACAAAGACGGCTTTAAAATGGCCTTCTTCTTAAATCCTACAAAAGTTACGCAGGTGAAAAAAGTTGCCGAGCACGGCGAGAAGATGCCGAGAAAAGCGACATATTTCTATCCCAAGCCGCTTTCAGGGCTGGTTATAAGAAAAATGTAATAGGAGTCTAAAAATAACATGTCAGATGACATCTTAATAAATATTCAGGTCACACTAGCTAAGGGCGATAGGAATGGCGTAGCTAAGCTGACCAAGGAAGCTCTCGATAAAGGCTTAAGCGTAAAAGTGATCCTTGAAGACGGGCTCATAAAGAGCATGAACGCTATCGGCGAAAAGTTCAAGGCCAACGAGATATTCATCCCCGAGGTCCTGATAGCCGCCAAAGCCATGCACGCGGGTATAGCCGTACTTGAGCCGCTATTTGCCGCATCCGGGATAAAGCCGACCGGCAGGGTAGTCATAGGGACTGTTAAGGGCGATCTCCATGATATAGGTAAGAATATAGTGAGCATGATGCTTAAGGGTGCCTGTTTTGAAGTGGTGGACTTAGGCATAGACGTCCCACCAGGTAAATTTCTGGAGATAGTGCAGACAAAATCACCCGATATAATAGCGATGTCATCGTTATTAACGACCTCCATGGGCGCCATGAGGGAGACCATTAAAGTATTGAAAGAATCGGGCCTTCGTGATAAAGTTAAGATAATCGTAGGCGGAGCGCCGATCACTCAAGGTTTTGCCGATTCCATCGGCGCCGACAGTTACGCCAAAGACGCCGCGACGGCTGTCGACAAAGCGAAAGAATTGTTGAAGAAGATACCGATGTAGACCCCCGGGGTCTGCTTTACGAGGTTACGATGCCTTTGTTCCACAAAAAGCCCAAATATACGATAGT
>JAPLMH010000108.1 GCA_026387135.1 Candidatus Omnitrophota bacterium
AATAAGATAATAAACGTACATCCCGCGCTTCTTCCGTCATTCAAGGGCTCCCATGGCATAAAAGACGCGCTGGATCACGGTGTCAAAGTGACGGGGGTCACAGTCCACTTCGTAGATGAAGAGCTCGATGGCGGGCCGATAATCTTACAGAAGACAGTAGAGATAAAAGAGGGCGATACTGAAGAGGCTTTGCTGGAGCGTGTTCACAAAGAGGAGCACAGGATATATCCTGAGGCGATAAAGCTGCTTGTTGAAGGAAAGATAAAGATAGAGGGAAGGAAGGTAACGAGGCGATGAAGACGAGCATTTCGGATGTAAAGGCAAGACAGATACTCGATTCAAGAGGAAACCCTACGGTTGAGGTCGATATAATTTTAGAGGACGGCTCTTTTGGCAGGGCGGCTGTTCCTAGCGGCGCATCCACCGGCGAACATGAAGCTGTCGAATTGAGGGATGGAGATAAGACAAAATACGGCGGCAAGGGAGTATTAAAGGCCGTCGCCAACGTTAATGGTGAGATAAAAAAGGCTATTAAGGGCAAAGACGCTCTTATGCAGGGCGAGCTCGATCAGACACTAATAGACCTGGACGGCACGCCTAATAAAGCGAGGCTTGGCGCCAATGCGACGCTTGGAGTTTCCATGGCTGTGGCCAAAGCGGCGGCAGTCTCCAAGGATATGCTCCTATATAGGTATATAGGAGGCGACAAGGCCAAGGTCCTGCCTATACCAATGATGAATATATTGAACGGCGGCGCTCACGCAGACAACAATGTGGATCTCCAGGAGTTCATGGTAATGCCGATAGGCGCAAATTCTTTTGCCGAGGCTCTCAGGTGGGGCGCTGAAACATTCCATGCTTTGAAGAAGATACTGCACGACAAAAAATTATCTACTGCCGTCGGAGATGAGGGTGGATTCGCCCCCGATCTTAAGTCTAATGAAGAGGCTGTAGAGGTGATACTCGCGGCTATAGATAAGGCCGGGTACAAGGCCGGCAAGGATATATCCATAGCGCTCGATCCCGCATCGAGCTCATTCTTTGAAAAGGGAAAATATATTCTGGAAGCAGAGCCCAAGAAAGAGAACTCAAGCGCCGATATGATAGAGTTCTATTCCCGCTGGGTATCGAAGTACCCGATAGTCTCTATAGAAGATGGTCTTGCCGAAGACGATTGGGATGGATGGAAGAAGATGACTGAAAAGTTGGGCAAATCTATACAGATCGTCGGGGACGATCTATTTGTGACGAATGTAAAACGCTTAAGAATGGGTATTGAAAAGAAGGTCGCCAATTCCATCCTGATAAAGTTGAATCAGATAGGAACGCTCACAGAGACGCTCGATACAATGGATCTCGCCAGGAAGCACGGTTATACGGCAGTTGTGTCGCATAGGTCCGGAGAGACAGAGGATACTACGATCTCGCACCTTGTCGTAGCCATGAATACGGGCCAGATAAAGACCGGCTCCGCCTGTAGGACGGACAGGATCTGCAAGTACAACGAATTACTGCGCATAGAAGAGTCTCTGGGCAAGAAGGCAGTTTACGGTAAAGAGATATGGCCAAAAAGAGCGGGGTAAAGACAGGCCTATTTGTAGCTATATTGCTTGTGGCTTTTCTGCCGCCCTTTATAAAATATCAGCAGATACAGTATAAGAGCAGGACTCTTGACCGCCAGCTTAAGAGCGTAAAAGAAGAGATCAAGCGGCTGGAAGAAGAGAAGATGCGGCTCGAGACCGACATCATATACGTAGAGAAGAGGGCCCGGGATAAGATAGGCGTAGCCAAGAAGGGCGAGATCATCCTAAAGTCGTACCCCGCTAAAAAATAGGCCATTCCAAATAACCCTTGCAAAAGACCTGCTCTTTAGTTATAATGACCCTACATTGCGGGGTGGAGCAGCCTGGTAGCTCGTCGGGCTCATAACCCGAAGGTCGTCCGTTCGAATCGGACCCCCGCTACCAATAAAAACCTAACCCCACGTTATCGACGTGGGGTTTTTATTCCATAGGGGGAAACGTTGTTTCCCCCTCTTGGCGTTCTCCCGCCACAATATGTAAACTAGCCGCGGCGGGATCACTGTCACCCCCTTCCTCAAAGGTATTACCACCTTAACAACCTTGGAATAACCTAAAGTAGGGGAAAGGAGGAGAATGTCCTCCTTTCCCCTTACAAACCCCATTTCTCCTAAAGTTGAAAAGGGAAATGTTTCTCCTCCCCTTAGCAATCCATTCCTCTTTAAAAAGGCATTGTTTTACGGAACACCTAAAAACCTGTGCTAGCTTGCTTTTTGCTTAACATATGGTATACTTGTATAAGGGTGGAGAGAGATGATAGACGTAAAGTCTATTAAGGCTTTACGAGTTTTTTTCGCCCCTTAGTAAAAAGTTTTAATAATAGTCACTCAGGGAGGGATCTGAACATGAAATGTAATAACTGCGGCAAGAAGCTGGATGAAGTCGATTGTTCATGCAAATGGTGTACCTTTTGTGGGACGGTAATCGATGCTAAATCGGTGAATGCATCCGACGGCACAGAAGCAAAGTAATATAAGTAAGTATAATATTTGATATCATAAGGGCACTCTTAATTAGAGTGCCCTTTCTGTTATCCCGCCGCGCATAAGCCTGTTAAGAATTAAAAAATCTGGCTGAATTTCCATTGACTTAACAGAGCATAGATGATATACTCTCTCTTAATATTTCTTTTATTAATAATAACAACACTCTTACCAATCAGGAGGTAGTCTGTAAATGAAGAATACAATAATTAATAGGGCGCTGTCCCTCGTAGTTCTATCCACATTCCTGCTCAATGATATCTGTTTCGGCTTAGGCGTGCAGCCTGGATCGACTCAAGCGCCAATCAAAGACGCGATGTATGCTCTTGGCCGGAAACTTATTGCCACTAAAGTTGGCCCCGGATCTATCGATTGGGACAAATGCCCTCCCGGATCTTTTGTCGGAAATGGGCAGGTCCCGGGCGCTGAATTTATAAATGCGGACTATAGCAATCCTCCGGCAGGCTGGGCCAATAATCCTATATTGCAAAAAACCAACCTTATAGACGCGTTCAAATACTTCAGAGATAACGAGGCGAAGATCCCTCCCGAGTTCCTTGATATAAGAGAAGGATTTTTTGATGTTGACGCAGAAAAGGGAGAGCTGCCGATATCCCGCCTTGAAGCTTCGATTGAACAGGGCAGAATAAAATATACCCTGATAGTCCATACGGAGTTCGTCCAGATATGGAACCACATAAGGCAAAACGATGTATGGTATAAGCCCGAGAACAGCGATAGAGTTAGGAGCGTAGCATGGGGCATATTCTATCGTGTTGCCAAGCATGAAATGACCGACTTGCGAAAGAATGGGTCAAAAATAAAGAGTGCGGGCCATATAGGGTTTAGTTTTGGCGGATTGCAGATAGAGGAGGATGAAGCCGCGGCTAACGGGATAAAAGGGCAATATTCCGTCACAAACGACGCGATATGGATGTGGTTTTTAGCTTCGTATGCTTTTGCCAATACTACCAGGTACAACAACGAAACGTTGAGCGAAAGAATAAAATGGCTTTGTCTTGGCGATGGCCGGCAATATATAAAAGGCGAATTCCCTTTGACGTGGGACCAAAGCCACGAGACCTTAGGGGAGAAGAGAGTGCTAAAGCCGATGACCGATCTTGCCTGCGGCATAAATTATCATTTCTTCTCTACGGGCAGAAGCGTTCCGGAGTTTGAGATCGACCAAACATTCGTAGAAGAATATATGGAACGCGCGGGCAAGATAGTAAGAAATCTATATGCCACCGGCAGCGGCGAGCAGCTTAACAAAGACAAAGTCCTCGCGGCGTTACAAGCACTGCAGATCGCCCGCAAAAAAGAGACGACGCTGGCGGAGCTCGCCAAGAATACGGGGCTCCAGGCCCATGAGGTTAGAAGCGTTATAATTTTAATAAATAAAGAGTTGCCGGTAAAGGAAAAATTTATGCTTCTGAGCGGCGGGCAAGTAATAATACCGGCCGCAGCCAAAGTTAGAGAAACAGCGGAAACTAAATTATTATACGGTAAAAATGGAGGCATGCGCGCTGTAGACATTGTCGGGGGAGAGCTCGATGGCGTATATGTCGAAATAAATCCTGCTAATGGAAGAGCCGTTGTGTATAAAAATAAAGGCGGCCCTGCATTAAGGCCAATAGACCCGGTAAGATGTAACAAAGCGATGGAACTGATAAAAGCTGATCTCGCGGCAAGAAAAGCCGCAGCCACGGCGGCAAAAGAAACGCCCGCCTCGCTGGATGCGTCGGCACCGGCACCTACCGTGCCATCGCCCATGCCGCAAGACGGCGAGAAGCCCGAACATCGTGATGTGCTCGGTACGACCGGCCGCGGCTATACGACAGGCATAGGGCAGACCCCCACTCAGAACGAAGCTTCTGGTTCCGCTGATCAAAAAATCCAGCCAGTTGTAGATGATAGCATTGAAGTATTGGATTATTATGATGAAGGTGGAAACGTGGTCGGGACACTTCCCAAGAGCGAGATACACGCAAAGAGGCTGCTGCATAAACATATGCAATGTTTTGTTGTTAATTCAAAGGGCCAGCTTCTTTTACAACAGCGGGCTAAAAGCGAAGACAATCCATTGTTGTGGGATAAATCTATAGGAGGTCACGTAAAAGCTGCGGAACCAATGGATGAATGCCTTGTAAGAGAGTTCGTCGAAGAGCTTCATGGCAATGTTCCGTTAAGTTCGGCGATAAGCGTGACGAATGTAGGCGAAAGACGCTTTATTTCCAATAGACTTAAGAAAGATTCATCTGGATATAAACAAGAAAGTCTAATTATTTCTGCTTATGTTACTCTGTACGATGGTGACATTGTAAAGGGTCCTGATGTCAACGATACAAGATGGGTTATGCGAGAGGAGTTGGAAGGCTGGCTCAAAAGCAGGCCAGGTGATTTTACTAATGATTTCAAGGAGCTGTATGCTCTTTATGCCAATAAAATATTCCCGCCACTGTCTTCTGATGCGAAGCCCGGGGAAGCGCAAGTGCTCGGCAAGTCAGGACACGGCGATACGACAGGCAAGGGACCGACCAGGGGCGAAGGCGATTTTATTGCGGGCAGAAAAGCGCCTCTTGACCAGGCGGCGCGATTGAGAGAGTTGATGGCAGATAGAAAAGGACCGCCGGTCATCCAGATAATTTCCGAATACATCATAAGCCTCGGACTCGATAAGGGGCCGGGCGCGGAAAAATTATCGGCGAATGAGCTAGAAATCATTTACAAATCCGTCGCTTTCTTAAAAGATAGCAAGGTAGAACTGATCGTTCCGCAGAGCCTTAAATTTACCAATGCTATGAAGAGGGCGATAAAGGAGATAGGCAAGCGCGAAG
>JAPLMH010000081.1 GCA_026387135.1 Candidatus Omnitrophota bacterium
TAATTTTACTCTCCTCCATCCGGATCTGTATGATTCCCTTAAAGCATCCATAAGTTTTTCTATATCGATATTCTTGCTGATAACTTTCCTCAAACATTCACTTCCTGCTTCAGGCGCGAATGTTAGCCCGGACTTCTTCACCTGTGATATTAGGGCCGGAAGTTTGGCGAGAGAGTCCTCTATCCTGAGAGACGGGACCGAGACAGATACTCCCTTTGCCTTGAACTCGCTATTGAGATCCTCTACTATCTCTTTGATCTGTGAATGATCTCCGCTGGATAGAGAGAGAAGCGTTATCTCTTCGTAACCCGTCTTTGAATACGCCTCTTTTGCTATTCTTATCACCGTCTCTTTTGATCTCTCTCTCCTCGGCCTGTAAGTGGTCCCGGCCTGGCAGAATTTGCATGCATGCTTGCATCCGCGCATTATCTCAAGCATTATCCGGTCATGGACTATCTGTATATACGGGACGAGCTGATCCGTCGGATAGAAAGAACTGTCCAGGTCCTTGACCACTCTCTTCTGTATCTTCAGCGGCATCTCTTTTTCCTTCGGCAGAAAGCTTTTTATCGTCCCGTCATTGTTATACGCTGTTTCATATAGCGACGGGATATATACTCCCGGTATTTTCGCGAGCTCTCTCAATAATTCTTTTCGGCCAAGGCCCAATTTGAACTTATCTATAAGATCACAGACGGCCTCTTCACCATCTCCGATCACGAATGCATCTATGAATTCAGACATCGGCTCAGGATTGTAACAGGCCGGGCCTCCCGCTATGATGATGGGATCGTCTTCGCTTCGTTCGGAAGACCTTATCGGTATACCTCCGAGATCGAGCAGATTGAGGACATTAGTATAGTTGAGCTCATAGGCGAGGCTTATACCGATGATATCGAACTCTCTTATCGCTCTTCGCGATTCAAGCGAGAAGAGACTTATCTTATTCTTCCTCAAGATCTCTTCGAAGTCCGACCAGGGCGAAAATACGCGCTCGCAGAGGCAGTCGTCCCTCTTATTCAGGATCCCATAAAGTATCTTAAGCCCGAGATAGCTCATCCCGACTTCATAGACCTCCGGAAAAGCGAGCAGGACCTTCACCTTGTCAGGCGTCCACTCCTTCTTGACCATATTCCATTCCCCGCCGATATATATTGCGGGTTTCTGCACTTGCAGCAACAGTTCGTTTAAATTATCCATTACGCTCCCTTATTTTCTAATGGTCTAGCCGGCAGGCGTGGACCTCGCGGGGCCGTGCCTTACGCGGACATAAATTTACATTGGGCATGTAAATTTATTCGGACAAAATTTTTACAAAAATTTAGCTTTCTTTGGGAATCTAAATTTTTTGCTATACCGCCATAATGTGTAAAAATTTCGTAACGCCGCTTCAGGCACTGCCCCGCGAGGTCTCGCCTGCCACATTCTAGCGGAATTATATCTTTCCTGGCATGGCGGATACTTACGGTGGCCCGCCTGGAGCGGAAGGCGGGCACCGTAAGTAGCCGCCTGTCGCTTGAAGCGAAATGTTAAAATCGCGAGCGGCGCATGCCGATGTTCAATAATAGCGCTATGGCGATGAATGACGTGATCATGCTCGAGCCGCCGTAGCTCACCAATGGCAGCGGGATCCCCACGACCGGCATGAATCCGATCGTCATCGCTATATTTATCACTACCTGCAACGACAGTAACGTGACGATGCCTACAGCTACGAGCTTGCCGTACATATCGTTCGTGGAACCGGCTATGTCGAGCGAGCGTCTTACAATAAGAAAGAAGAACAGTATCAGTACCAGCGCCCCGAATAGCCCCCACTCTTCGCCGATCACGGAGAATATGAAGTCCGTATGCCTTTCCGGTAAAAAGTTAAGTTGGTTCTGGGTTCCCGCAAGCCAGCCTTTGCCTATCAGGCCGCCGGAGCCGACGGCTATCTTTGACTGTATTATCGTATAGCCCGCGCCCAGCGGATCGACGTTGGGATTTAAAAATACGAGAAGCCTCTGCTTCTGATAGTCACGCAGAAAGTGCCAGAAGAAAGGCATCGCCGCCAGCCCGGTTAAAGCAAGGACAGCGAGATGCTTTACCCGCGCTCCGGCTACATACATCATCGCAAAGAATATCGGTATCAGCAGCATCGCCGTCCCGAGGTCCGGCTGTACCAACACAAGCGCAAACGGGACCGCCAGCGATATCAGCGGCAATACCAGGCCTCTTGCGTATTTCAAGTCCACTCTCTTTGAACCCAGAATGCTTGCGAGGACAAGTATAAAACTTATCTTTATAAATTCCGAAGGTTGGAACGCGAAGTCGCCTATAGCGAACCATCGCTGGGCGCCGAGCCTTTCGCGCCCCAGGATGAGGACGAGGGCGAGAAGGATCACATTGATCGCGTAGAGCGCGTATGAAATATCTATAAACTTCTGGTACGATATATTTATTATGAAGAGAAGCATTACCGTGGCAAGGGCGATCCAGCTGATCTGCCTGAATACATAACTCTCCACGAATGGAAGGCTCTTCACTTGTGTCGCACTGTGCAGTATAAATAGCCCTCCGATGCATATGATGAACGTTATC
>JAPLMH010000158.1 GCA_026387135.1 Candidatus Omnitrophota bacterium
TTCAGTAATGTAACCGGTAAGATCTGGAATGGGGTGCGTTATATCGTCATTAGGCATCGTTAGTATCGGCAATTGAGTAATAGAGCCGAGCAGCCCCTTTATCATACCGGCCCTTTCGTAAATGCTTGCGAGGTCAGAGTAAAGATATCCGGGATAGCCTTTCCTCGCCGGTATCTCGCCGCGCACAGTGGAGAGCTCTCTTAAGGCCTCGCAATAATTCGACATATCCGTCATTATAACAAGGACATGCATCCCCTTTTTGAATGCCAGATACTCAGCGCATGTGAGCGCCAGCTTCGGCGTAAGAAGCCTTTCTATGGAAGGAGCATCGGCAAGGCTTAAGAACATAGAGACCCTGTCGAGGACCCCGGACTCCTCGAAGCTCTTTATAAAGAAGCGCGCTGTGTCATATTTCACTCCCATGGCCGCGAAGACCACGCAGAAGCTCTCATTCTTTACGCGCGCCTGTCTTGCGATCTGCGCCGCTATCATATCGTGAGGGAGTCCGGACCCGGAGAATATCGGAAGCTTCTGGCCGCGGACAAGAGTATTCATAACGTCTATGGAGGAGAGTCCGGTCTCTATTATGTTCTTCGGGTAATCTCTGGCGGTGGGATTGATGGCCATGCCGTTAACATCGAGCTGTTCATCGTACGCGCTGCGGGGCATATTGTCCAGCGGATTGCCTAGTCCATCGAAGACTCTGCCCAACATATCTTCGGAGACGCCTATCATCAACGGCGTCTCTTTGAACTGGACCTTGCAGTTCTTTAAGCTCATCCCGCTTGTGCCGCCCAGCACCTGGACGACGGCATAGCCCTTTCCGACCTCGAGCGTTATCCCGAAGCGGGAGCGCCCATCATTATCGACAACCTCCACAACTTCGTTATATCCTACATTATGGATATTCCGTATGATAAACAGCGGCCCGACTATCTCGTTCAAGGCCAGATATTCTCTTAAGCTATATTCATGCATTAAAAATCGAGCTCCTTAAGCGCTTCGTCAACTCTACCCGGCATATTTTCCAGCCTACCGAGGTCGTCTTCGGTATATTCCGTCTTCATCCTCATCAACTCCTGAAATATCGGTAGTACCCTGATCTCACTCACCCCTATACCTTTCTTAACAAGAAGATCGCCCGCCCTGTAAAAAGTGATTATGCTCTTCAACATAAGGAATTGCTTCTTTGCGGATGAATATGCGTCCACTTTATCGAAAGCGTTCTGCTGCAGGAACGCGTTCTTAAATATATAGCACGTCTCCAGTATGAGGCGCTGCGTCTGCGGCAATACTTCCGGCCCTACAAGCTTCACCACCTGCAGAAGTTTCTGCTCTTTCTGCAGGAGTTCCATTATCGTATAGCGCAACTCCAGCCACTGGGCACTTATTTTATCATGCCACCATTTCTTTATATCATCCAGATATTCGGAGTAGCTCTCGACCCACCCTATTGAAGGATAGTGCCTGGCGTTGGCAAGGTCCCTGTCCAGCGCCCAGAAGCAGCGGATAAATCTCTTTGTATGCGACGTTACGGGTTCGGAAAAATCCCCGCCCGGAGGAGATACGGAAGCTATGATAGTGATAGAGCCGTCCTCATCGTTCAGTGTTCTCACTTTGCCAGCTCTTTCGTAGAACTCCGCCAGCCGCGAAGGCAGATATGCCGGGAAGCCCTCCTCGAGCGGCATCTCTTCCAGTCTCCCGGAAAGCTCCCTCAAGGCCTCCGCCCATCTTGATGTGGAGTCGGCCATGAGCGCGACATTATATCCCATGTCGCGGTAGTACTCCGCCATCGTGATCCCGGTATATATGCTTGCCTCGCGCGCCGCTACCGGCATATTAGATGTGTTGGCTATAAATATCGTTCTTTCGGTCAGCGGCCTTCCGGTCTTCGGATCGACCAGCTTTGGAAAGTTCAACAATACATCCGTCATCTCATTGCCGCGCTCTCCGCATCCTACAAATAGCACTATGTCGGCATCGCTCCACTTGGCTATCTGGTGCTGAACGACGGTCTTGCCTGTCCCAAAACCACCGGGGATGGCAACGCACCCGCCCTTGGCCACGGGAAAGAGCGTATCTATGACACGTTGGCCGGTTATGAGCGGTTCATTGACACCCAGTCTTTCGTCATAAGGCCTGCTCTTCCTGACCGGCCAGCGCTGGTACATGAATACATCTAGATCAATGCCGTCTTGCGCCACAACGGCTATCTTTTCCGAAAGAGAATAGTCTCCCTCCGAAGCCACCCACTTCAACGATCCGCTGATAGCCGGAGGTATCAATATCTTCTGAATTATCAGATCGGTCTCTTTTACCTCACCTACCTGTTCCCCGCCCTTTATTGCTTCGCCCGCTTTCCTGCGGGGGAGAAAGTGCCACTTTTTATTTCTGTCGAGAGCTGCTACATGCACGCCCTTCTGAATATAGAAACCCTCTTTTTCCCTTATGACCTCGAGAGGCCGCTGTATGCCGTCGTATATGTTCCCTAAAAGACCGGGCCCCAACTCTACGCATAAAGGAGTGCCCTGAGTGTATATAAGATCTCCGGCCTTCAGAGAAGTCGTGTCCTCGTAGACCTGTATAAAGGCCTTATCTCCTTTTATCCTCACCACTTCTCCGATGAGATGGTCCTCTCCGACCTCGACCATGTCGAGCATTCTAACGGAGGCGACCTCTTCGGCCTCCACTACGGGCCCTACAACTCTGTATATTTTTCCGGCTATGCTCGACATATATTAAAAAGCCTCTTTAAGCAGTTTCATGTAGATCTCATCATAAGCTCTCTTGAGCCTTGCGGAGAACCTGTTATCGAATAATAATCTGCCGTCCCGTGACTGCACCATCACGCCTATCTCGCCAAAATCGCTCTTCTTAAACTCCACCGTAAGATCTTTAACTTGAGATATCGCGCCTTCATCGAGATGGGAATAAAATACCTGCGCATTTTTATCGTCGATTATCTTGACGCCTTCTAATATAGCGTCTCTTAAAAATTTCACATAATCCTTATTGCCGCGGAAGTTTTCAGCCTCTCTCTTCACGGCCGCGATGACATCCGCTATGAATAAGCTCTTTGTCTCCAGATCCACCCTTCTCTTCTCCATGGTAACGGTGGAGAATATCCTCTCTCTCTTCTGCGCCACCTCTTTTTCGGCGGCGGAAAGGATGGCTCGGGTCAGAGTTTGGGCCTCTTTTAAGGCTTCAGACAAAATACGCTCTCTCTCTTTATGCGCTTTGCCCAGAAGAAGCCCCGCCTCTTCGGACGACTCCTCGCTTATCCTGGAGCATATCTTCTCGGCATTCTCTCCGTTTATCTTTGAAACGTCCTTCTTATTCTTCATGTCTATACGCTTATTCCTATGGCCTTCTTCAGAACTTCGCTCACGCTCTTCGTCTTGGTCTCCACGCCGCGTGACGGGATCTCAAGGACAAGTGGAAGCGACTTACTATACAGCATCTCATCCAGCTCTTCCTCTATAAATGATGCCGCCTTCTGCGTCACAAGGATCACTCCGACGCCTTCTGACGAGGCAGCCACTTTAAGCGCCTCCAGAGCCTCGCTGCGGGCCGATACCTCGCGCGTCTCGACGCCCGCAAGCTTAAACCCCAGACTGCTCGCGCTGTCTGCGATACAAAAGAAATGCATTTATACTCTGCCCAGTATCATTATCGAGATTATGAGACCGTAAATAGCTATACCTTCGGCCAGGCCCACGTAAATAAGAGCCTTGCCTGCTATCTCCGGCTTTTCACTCATCGCTCCGACGGCTGCCGCCCCGACATAAGCCACCGCAATGCCCGCGGCGATCGCGCTCAACCCCGTGGCCATAGCGGCCGACAGAAAAGCCCATTTGACCGTATTAGGATCCATCTGTTACCTCCTTTTTTTACTACATCGTTAGTGGTTTATAAAAACGCTTCCCGCTCATAAAGAACTTGGAAAAGAACTCGTAATAATTTAAACGCAGGCTCTGTATGCTCACTACGAGACCTTCAAGAAGTATTATAAGAATATTGCCGAGCACCAATACGACCAAAGACGCCGCAGTGCCCCCTACGCCTTTCATTATACGCGACAGTTCAAATATCGACAAGAAGAGTCCCGCATGGGCCAACGCGAACGCGGCTATACGTATAAAAGATACGGTATTGGCAAGGTAGCCCATCACTATTTCCAGTATATCTATAGTGCTCTCCATGAACGCCGTCAATACAGGCTCTCTCTTCTTTTTTACGATTAATTCGACGAGAGGCTTTAGGAATAAGAGCCCCATGCATGCCAAAAATACGATTATGTATATCGGCTGAAATCCATTTCTCGAGACCAGCATTTTGCTTACGAGCGCTATGCCCGTCCAGTATATAACGCCTGCTATCAAGCCGGCCTTATCAAAAAGGGCCTTTACGTAGTCTCTGTCTTTGACCGCATTTATGACATTTAACAGGATGCCTCCGGTTATCATGACCACGCCGAAGAGTATGCTTATTTTGAATATCTCGATAATGCTGTGCATCGGTTTTATCCACAGCGACTGGAACTCATATCCGAAGAAGCTCCCGTACAATATGCCAAAGAGCCCGGAGCTGACCCCGCAATAGAATATCAGGGTACCGGCCTGCTTTATCTTATCTTTTTTGCTTCTCCATAAAAACAGGCTTACCACCGACAGGACAAGCCCGTGGCCCAGGTCGCCGAACATCGCGCCGAACATTATGAGGAAGCTTATCGCGACGAATATCGTCGGGTCGATAGTACCGTAACGCGGGATACCGTAAGCGTCTATTAATAGTTCGAACGGCTTGAAGATCTTGGTGTGCTGAAGCTTTACCGGTATCTCCTCTTTAGGTATATCCAGCTCCTCGGCCCTTCTCTCTTCTACGCAGGAGCATGGTTCGAGCTTCTTTATCTCGTCTATGATCCTGTCCTTCTCCGATCTCGGCACCCAGCCGGATATAAGAGCGGTCTTTTCCGTGACGCTTGAATATCTCTTCGCTTCAAGCAGGGACTTCTTCACCTTTACGTAAGCCTCTATATCGGAAAGCCCTCCCTGTAATTCGTCTTTTAATTTCCCGAGGCTGGAGTTTACGGCTTCGACATCCTTTTTGCAGAGATCTATCTCATCTTTTATCTTCTTGACCACTTCTTTGGAAAACTCCTGCGGCTCCTGATTTTGGTCGAGCTTGGCCCATCCGAGATCTCTCAGTACTTTGTCCAGCAGTTCTCTGTCCCGTCTTAATCCTATAAAGAGAAGCGCTACCCTGGAGCCTTCTTTCTTAAAAGGATATACTATATGCGGTATATCTTTCAGGCTCCTCTCGAGAACCGGCAGGCTCTTCTCTTCGATGCTTCCCATCTGGGCTTTCAAAAAAGAGTAGGAAGACGGCAGCCTGTTAACGGCGAACGGCGCATACTCTTCGAGGCGCAAGAGCATCGCCTCTTTCGTATTCAGCCGGGCATTCAGGTCCTCCCTCTCTGCCACCAACGGTTTGATCGCCTCTTCGAACCTGGTCAAAATTTTGTCTGCCTCATCGTAGGAGAAGTTCTTCAACTCTTTTTTTGGAGCTAGCCTTATACCGGTCTTCTTGGCTATCTCTCCGAGGCGCGATTGAAGCGATTCATATAACGCATACTCCTTATCGATCTGAAACGGCGAAATGCCTCCCATCCCCTCCTCGATACCGCGTATGTCGACCGGCTGGAATACGCCCGACTTCAAAAGGCGCGAGACAATGCTCTCCGTCTTTTCTTTGAGGACGGCTATAGTGACTAGCTCCATCGCTTCGGCTGTAAGCATCTAAGATCCTATATGTTTATCAATCTCGAAAGCTCTTCTTTTTTTAAGCCGCATGCCTTGGCATACAGTAAAGATATTATATTCTTAGTCTCTCTTCTCTTTAGTATAAGGTAGCCAAATACAGTCCCTATCGTAAAAGGATTGCCGCCAAGCGCCTTCCTGACTTCCTTCAAAAGCATTTCGTAAAGGAAGCTCTCTATCAGATGTATATTCTCGTCCGCCAGTTTCTTTATCGGCAGATAGGGACCGAGCGCGATCGACTCGATGACCTTGGTTATTCCGTCCGGGGTATAGAGGTTCCTCAGCATGTTCTTGCTTATCATGGAGCCACCTGGCATGAACCATTCGAGCATGTCGCCTAAATTCAGCCCATAATATTTACGCAGCTTTATGAGCCATTGGATATTTTCGCTGTCGACCTCGACCGCAAGTATCTTTGACGCCACTCTTTTATCGGTGGCGGAGAAGGCGCCTATACATGATATTAACCTGTTGTAGTAATCTATATCCAACGAAGCCTCGAGATAGAAGAGCGACTTTGTTGATTTGAATTTATCGCGCGCCAGCAGGAGCGGCTCCTTATAATCTGTCTTATCGAGCAATACGATAACCTCTTCGATAGACTCGGCGGATGCTATTCTTTTATAATCTATGTCAAATTTTATCTTCTCCGATAATATGTAATCCTGAACATTCACCGGATCCTTACTATACCATAGCCTTAAAATGACTTTCAGGTCCTCTATTTCATACCTCTGCATCAGCATAGATACGAACTCTCTCTCCTTCTTTCCGGATAGCGAATCGTGCACCTTTCTGTAGATCGAGATATCGTTTAAGAGAAGCTTTCTTTCCAGCGCAAGCAAGTCGAGCGATTCCGGGCTTACGTTGGCAAAGATATTCTGGTATCGGGTTTTTTTAAGCTGGTCTATGAGATCGTAGATATTTTTTGAATCGATGAGGCCGGCAAAGGTCGAGGGGTCTAGCAGGTATGAAAGCATCGCTCTTACCTTGGCATTGGTAAAAGCGTATGTTGCCAACTGGCGCATGGCTAACCTTTTATGGTTATGATCTTTGAAAAGATATCCCCCGCTATTTTGGGAATATCTTTCTCTCTTTGGCTCCGCGAAAGAGCCGCGCTCTCTTTAGCTTCTCCAAGGATCCTGTCCTTCTCGATGAGAAAGGCCTTTTCAGAATCTTCTTTTTTATTGCGGGCCAGATCTTCGGTCTTATTGACGGCGTCTTGTATCAAGAGAAGGGCTTCTTCTTTTGCTTTGAGGACTATGTCACGGGATTGGCTTTGCGCCTGCTCTACCTTTGAGCGCGCGGATTGTTCTTCCTGTAGTATACGATCTACTATCTCTCGCATTGTACTGATTTTACCATACAACAATTATATTGACAACAATATCGATATGATGTACTTTAATCCTATGCATCACTCAAAAATGAACTGCTGTGAGACATGCCAGGTGTATTGGACCTGTGAGACCAAGTGGTACCGCGGGGAAAAGGGTGAAGAGAACGCCTGTTGCCCTGTCTGCAACTATTTCAAGGTTTGCACTGCGGAGAAGTCAAAGCAGGATACTAAATCTAAATAGCCTCTTATTCGTCAGCCCTTGCCGTTCTTCCTTAAAACGATCCCGATAAATCCGCAGAACGCGAATATAGTGCCTACCGCTATCAGTATCCAGAATCTCTCCACATACTTTGCCGCATAGGCAGCCAGGAACATAAATACCAGAAAAGCGAGATGTATTATCGCTTCCAGCGAGCTGAATGTCCGCCCCCTGGCCTCTTCCGGCATAGTCTCCTGGGTCATGGTGTTCACCGAAACCATTATGGGGCTTACCGCCATGCCTATAAGCCACGCCAAGAGTCCGCTCACGATTATATTCGGATATTTCCTGACAAGCAGGGTGAAGAATATCACCGATATTCCTGTGGCGACAAAGCTCAACATTATCATGCGGGGCTTCTCTGTCTTTTGTCCAAGCCTGCCATATAGCAGAGTCCCCAGCAAAAGCCCCACTACCAAAAACATGCCTATAAGACCGAGATCCAACGTTGCCGTCCCGAAAGATTCCTGTATGAAGACTATCACGACGCACGAAATGGCGCCTAAGCCCGCCATCAGAAGAAAGAATACATATACTATGAAGTGCATCTGGCTGTACTTCTTTAAATACATGATCCCGTCTTTTATCTCGGCAAATATGGATTTACGTATTGAGCTCGAAAGAGCCTCTCTTGTGACCTTCAGGTCCCCGCGGACTTCTTTCACGAAGGACCTTTGCACCATCATCCCTATGAGAGCGGCCGA
The DNA here is from genome assembly GCA_026387135.1 of Candidatus Omnitrophota bacterium. Classification (GTDB taxonomy): domain Bacteria; phylum Omnitrophota; class Gorgyraeia; order 2-01-FULL-45-10; family 2-01-FULL-45-10; genus 2-01-FULL-45-10. The sequence continues at coordinate 8,122 of JAPLMH010000158.1, forward strand.
CGCGAAGAAGGTCGCCGCGTCTATATAAAAACCTCCTATCGCTCCGATCGATCTTATGTTGACGAGTATGCCGGCCACGACCAACCCCATGACATTGCCGAGCATATGAGTCGTATCCGCCAACGTATTGGCGACTAGAAGCTTATCCTTTGAGACTATGTCGGGTATTATGGCCATTCTTGATGGAATAAAGAAACGGGATAGTGAAAATGCTATGAATACCGCCAGGTAGACGAGAAGTATCTGGTGCAGCATGATGAAGAGAGGAATGGTGAGTACTAAAATACCCCGCAGCAGGTCCGATATTATCATGACGTTTCTTTTATTGAGCCTATCGACCCACGCGCCGGCTATCGGGCCTATAAGGAATACCGGTATTATCGTGAACGAGATGAGTTTTGCCAGCGCTATCGCGGAGCCGGGAGCATTCTGGTACACGAGCGCAACAAGCGCCATCTGCGTAAGCCTGTCGCCAAAGTTGGATATGATCTGCGCTATCCACAGACATAAAAAGTTGCGGTCCTTTAATACGTCTCTGAATCGTGTCATTTGATCACACGGAATATCGGCCCATACCCGATTTCCTGGTTACGAAGGATTTAATATAGGCTAAGAGATGATCTGCGGCCTTTTGGGGTATATCTATGAACTGCACTCCTATCTCATACGAACCGCTGTAAGGGAGCTCTTTGATCCACACCAGCTTGACCAGCGCTTCAATGGTCAAACTTGCCGCCCCAAAAGTCATCTTGATCTTCAGATGGCTGTCCTTGGGAATAAAATGGTGAACCATGAACCGTACGCCTCCCTGACTGATGTCCTCTGTGGTGAACTGCCCCATCATAGCGGTAGGTATAACGTTGTAAGAGATTGCCGATTTTTCGGGTATCCTTACATACTTTCTGCGCTCATCCATATCGGCCTCCGTCCTTTTTTAAATACAGGCTTCTTTTGCTCTCCGGAAATTTTTCGATCGCGTACCGAAGCATCGTCCTGGGCATGATCTTATAGTTTTTCTTCAGGAACTTTTCTTCCGCTTCCAGATCGCGCTTGCCAACCTCTCTGAGCATCCATCCCACGGCTTTGTGTATCAAGTCATGTTGATCCGATAAGAGGAGCACCGCTATCCTTATTGTATCATCAAATTGATTATTCTCAATAAAATGAAACGTTGACAGGACGGCGATCCTTCGCTCCCAAAGAGAGGCGGACCTTGCCAGCTCATACAGCACAGACCTGTCCTTATCCCGCAGGAAATCTCCGATGATATGTTTGGCTGTAACGTCGACGAGATCCCAATTATTTATGTGTTTGGTATTCTTAAGATATATCCGGTAGATCTTTTCTTTGCCATGTAAATCTGAGCCGCGATATTTTAGAATGAGGATTAGTAGGGCGAGCAGCCTCTCTTCGTGAATGGGGGATCTCAATAATTCAACAGCCGACTTTAGCTCTATATCTTTGAACTGCCTTGCCAGCTTTCTCAAAACCGGCACTGTGACGCCTAAGAAGATATCGCCTTCGGCGTATTCCCCGATTCCAGTCTTAAAGAATCCCCGGAGCACCGTCGCTTTTTTTCTGTCCTGACGCCGTCTCAATACATCTCTTATCTTCTTTACAGACATGACCTTGCCGCATTGAATGCGATTGTCTTTATTTCGTAGTATTAGTTTTCGATACGCTCCCTGTCGGGGCCTTATTCATGGCGAGCCACGCGCTTATGCTTTCATCTTCGCCGCTATCCACCCTGTCCCTCATATTTCGCCTGAAGCCCGCAACTCCCTTTCGCGTCCTGAGATCACGCGGCAGCACTATATTAAATTCCAACTCTTTATCCGGCCCATTATCTACGGTAAGGCGACCGCTATGCAACTCTACAATATCTTTGGCAACGGAGATCTCTTCAACAAGGTCTTTTGGGCCAGGACCTCCACTACCTAAAACAAGCCGAACCGTATCATCATCGGATGAAACTGAAACATTTATGACGCCACCCTGTGGCGTGGATTTTATGACATTATGAATAAGACTCGTAGTCATTCTTGACAATTTCTTTTCATCACCCCATAAATTCGCATTTTTAGTACTGAATCTGGGACTTAAATGCAGATTGTTATTTTTGGCGAACTGCTCCACGCCGCTAAGCTCGTCCCTGACTATGCCTCTCAAATCTACAAGCTTGCGCTGCACATTCGTCCTGACAAATCCGGCATTTGGAAAATCCATAATATTCTTTATGATATCGGCCAGTTTATTTGTGTCGTTAAGACACCTATTTACCGTATCTGCGATAACCCCTCCCGTCACATTGTCTACGCCGGCCTTGATATTTCCAATCTCAAACTTTATAGCTTCCAGTGGTGTTCTCAGGTCACGGCTGACAGAGACCATGAATTCTTCTTTCTCGCTGTCGGCCAGCCTGCGTTCTTCAGCATATATCAAAAGTTTTTCCATCAGATTTCTCACGAGGCTATAGGCATAGAAGAGGCCTGCGAGGGCTATCAGGATCGCTATCGACATCTGGGCTCCATCCAGGCCCATGAAGATATCGTAAAGCAGGTGCCTGCCTACAACTATATAACATACCGCCAATAACGGAATCACGCATACCAAGGCAAAGATGATATTGACTACGTGGAAAGGATTTACGCCCAATTCAGAGATGATGATCTTATAGTCGTTCTTGCTCTTCTCTTTGTTCTTTGCCATATGATCCTCCGCGGTTGTAAAGAATGGAGTGGAGCTGGCGAATGGAGTCGAACCATCGACCTGCGGTTTACGAAACCG
>JAPLMH010000138.1 GCA_026387135.1 Candidatus Omnitrophota bacterium
CAGATCCTCTCAAACTCCTTTTTATAATAAGAATATTCATCCAATTCCTGCACTTTGATGCCTATCGAATCATAAATATATTTTATTCTGTCTAGATAGCTTATCCAATCTTTTTTTAGGCCGGCTTTATCAGCAGCATCTTTGGTCTTATTGGCATCTTTTGCCAAACTTTCCATATTATTGTACAAGTCCAGCAATTCTTCTACCATTCGTCTCGCCGAAGCGTAATCAGCCTTAGGGTTTTCTATGGCATTTTTAGGAGTAGATGCTCTATTCTCCGGTGTCTTGTAGAATCGAGTGCCCGGTCCCGCATCGATTATTTCATCGGATCTATCGGTCGTGCGCATACCAGAAACCGTAGCCGGCAGATACGATCTGTATCGTTCATAATATTTTCTCGCCAATTCTTTCACGAGACTTCTTTTTTCAGTATCATCATTGACTATTTTACTCAACTCTTTAATCGCGTCCTCTAGCACATAATCAAGCCCCCTCTCCTTATTGAATCCATGCTCTATGAGCCTCTTTTCCAGGTTCTCCGGCTCAGCAAATATAAGGAGAAGCTCCGGAAAATCTGCGATGCGCTCCATATCTACGCCCATATTCTTCGCAAAAATATTATTTATGTACCGCTTGGCCGGCCTTATCCAGCGCGAATCATATGTAAATGCATTGTAAGATAATTTATCCCATTCGCTCATGACAGTGCCTTTTGATGCGTATCTTTCTCTGAATGCGGCAAGCGTTCTCTCCATGGCTTTCTTTAATTCAGCTGAATTAAAATCAAAGAATTTGAACCCGTTTGCCGGAATACCTTTCCTGTCAGCTTCGGTCACGTCCGTTATCGATGTTGAAAGCCCGTCGACATCTCTCGCTACTACAACAGCGCCTGCTGCAAGGGCTTCGAGCTGACTCAAGCCCGCCGGCTCAAATTTAGATGGCATCAGAAAGACGTCTGCGCCCAAATAGATAAGTTCATATAACCGCGAATTAGGGCTGACGCCGCCCACATACTTAAATCTTCCTTTGTATCGCGCATCATTCTGTATCTTCTCGAGCTCACCCTTAAACCACCTTCCCTGGTCAGAGTCTTCGGCAGGTCCTCCTATAGCTACCTGAGCGTCCGCATTGTTATCCAAAAGATCCCTTATCGCATCAATAGCTATTTCATAACCTTTCTGTTCACAAAGCCTATGTAGCATTGTAAATAGGCATACATTACCATCTACATTCAAACCAAGTTGTCGCGCTTGGATCTCATAAGATCTCCAAGCCCAAGGCTGGCGGAGTTGTTCGCTGTATAATCGCGATATCCTGGACTTACAGCTAAGGAATAATCAGATCTATTATTGGCGGCATAGGTAGGGTTGATTTCGCGGGATTTGGCATCTGCCGAAATAAGCATGTGATGTTCAAAATTATCCGGATTCAGGCCGGCTATGCGCATCAGGTCTCTCTTATGCCCTTGATTATCGCCAGTGACTATATTCTGATAATTATGGTCAAGGTTATGGTTGGCATGGACCTTAACTCTTAAACCGCTGAAATGAGTATCATTCGAAAGGTAACCATACTCCGGTAACGTAAGATATGGTATGGCAAAACCTGTAGCGCCCTCATTTGTCTGAAGCACTGAGGGGTGGACATTGACTGTCCTTATCGCCTCGAGCGCGCCCAATGCGAAGAATCGGTATCTTCGCACAAGATCCTCTGCGGTTATGCCGCCATATAGCACATCGCCGTATCTATCATTGTGTAGAGCATATGTCCTGACCTTGCCGCCCAGCATCGTATGATATATATAGGCTCTGTTAAAATGGCTTATTGTATCATGGCTTTCTCCGTAATAAGGCACCACGATACTCTTACCGGTATACTTAAGATTCGCATTATGTACTATGCTCTGAAATATTTTATTACCCTCCCTGTTATAGTTAAATATATTTGTGAATATCGTGGTATCTAAGCCCATATCAACAAGGGCCATGGCTATATCTTTAATATATAATGCAAGCCCGCCCAAGCCCGCGATGTCGCGCGTCTCAACAGAGGCCATAGCGACTTCTCCTATCTGCATGCCACGCAATACCCTGACTGCGTCATATCGGATATCCATATCCTGGTCCGAGCCATCTTCAAGCGCTATCCCCGTAATTTGATCTGTGATTTCATCTTTATATTCAGGGTAGTAGCGCGAAATATCATAAAGCACGGTAGCAACATCTCCTATCTCAAGCCCATGCGTGTGTCTTGCTATGTTGATCATCTTGACTAAAACATCTTTGAATCGGATGAAATCTCTATTTTCAATGGAATCTTTGAGCAATGAACTTACAAGACTATATTTCACCCTGTCTTCAACGCCAAAATTCTTATAATTGACCATCGATTGGCGCAGGATGTTGAGAGTGTACAATTCGACTTTAACCGGCTTTATTGAGTAAATTACGGTTTCCCACGCAGACAGGCTCTCGTGAAGGCCAAGATTACGCAGTTCATTGCCGCTTAAGTATATTGGCGGTGACTTAGAAAACCCTTCATTCTTGCTATACCTGAAAAGCTCTTCCAATTCGTACATCTGGTCGTCTTTTATATTGGAAAGCTCTGGAAGAGGCCTGAAGATATCTTTATTGTGATAGCCGTAATTTATAAACCCAAGAATGGCCTCATTGCCTTTGCTTTTAAGCACCGACATGCAGTCCGAGTCATGACGCACCATCTTTGCATCGGACGAGCGCATTACATCATATTTTTCCAGCATATTTTTCAACGCAAAAGCATAATCACCGAGAGCGTTAAGGTGCGGATTGTCCTTCAAATAAGCACGGCTTGCCTGGACCGCACCTTCATAATCAAATTGACGTATATTGTTTACCCATATCTTCCAAAACTCCGCCAGAGATAAATTATGCCGCTTACTAAAATCATCGCTTTCGTCTCCGAGCAATCTTGCAAAATGCCACAATATAGGGCCATGGTAATCGAGTAAAAATATCGTAGCCATGAAAGGTATTATGCCGTCTCCGTATAATTGCAGGGGAGGCCTATCCCTGTATATCTCATCCGGTATTTGAGGATCCCTCTGGTAGTCGTGGCTTGCATAGACCGTAACATCCTGACCTCCAAACTGGTCATGAACCCACTTTCTGTAAACCATATGATCGATTATTCCGGAAACATCTCTAGAGTCTCTCAATACGTGGGCAAGTTCTTCGTGGAGGGAATTGTAGGGTACTATTCCTGATTTTATAAGCCGCTCGTCATTTGCCTGCCAACCTCTATCCTCTGTCTTGGTAGCAAAGTTTTCTCCGTATATAAGGCTATTGGGGGCATTTGCCTGTATCTCATATGCAAGTCTGGATAATATGACATTCGGCTCTCCGGTGCCCGATAGATCCGTCGTCTTGAAACAACCGTCGCCATTATCTCGCCTCTGGTTTGTAACGATATCTCCGAATATCCGAGCCATGCCAACGGCGCCATTATCAACCTGGAATGTGGTATCAAAAGCGTGCGCGACATCAGCTCTGAAAGAATCTCCCTTTTTCGCAAGCCGCATAACCATCGACTCATACCGGTCCAAAACTTCTTTACGGCGCCAATTTGGCTGGAATGAGTCATCCCAATCACCTTGGCCGTCGCTTGAATTATGCCTTACGAGCCGTGGCCCGTCAAAACGATAGACGGGAAAATAAGCGGGCAAAGTTGTATTCGATTGAGATATATGGGGGATCAGATTATGAATCAGGTCTATCTTCTTCTCTCCGCTTTTTGCTTCCTGCCTTAACCTATCCAATGCCTCTTCTCCGCCCAATGACGCGGCAATTGTAATGTGGTCTATAGGCGCGAAACTCGAAGGATCTTTACCAGGATAACATACAGGTCCCCATTCAAAACAATCCATAAGCCATATCGCGTCGTAACGCTTCTTTAATTCCGGCAGTAACTTTCTTAGCTGGTCAAAATTACTTATTGAGAGCGAGCCGTCCTTGTTCCATACGGGCTTACCATCTTCACCTTTTGCCAGATCGAAGATGGCTGTCCTTACTTCGAGTATATGTTTTCCCCTCATATCTTTCTGGGTCTTTATAACCCCGGAAACCTGCGATTCGTTCCCTAAGCCGACTTTATAACGCCATGTCCGGGCCAATTTTACCTCTACGGCATAATGTATAGTTCCTGTATCGACCGGCACAACGGCTGAAAACTTCGTGCTGCCACTAGACTTCGACATCTTTATAGGTTCCTGCATTACACCATTTATTGACCATTGGATGCGGCCCTCCGTCTCACCTTTACGGCATGCAACTTCTATAGTTTGAGGCTGCCCCTGGAGAACCGTCTTATAAGATTTTGTCAGCGGGAAATCCTCGGGCCTGTCCGTGTAGATGTCATGCAGTACGCGGTTAGCTTCCACCCGTATTCCTTTGTTCTCATGATACATCAGAGAATGCAGAAGCTTAAGAGCGTGCTGGCCTATCTTCTTATGTTCTTCGTCGCTCGAGCCTTTAAATTCATAAGCGATCCCTCTTAAATGGAGGACCGCCTCTCTCAAGTTATAGTATTCGCCCGATGAGATCTCCTCAACGATAGGCCTTAATATCGGATTTTCGTAATACATGGTTATATCATCGATGTAATCCGCAAGCACTTCGGGCCTATCCCGAAGGACTTCAAACTTAAAACCGTTATCCGATATATTGGCAAAGTGGCTCTCATTTGGGTCAAGGCGCGGGGCGGATAGATAATCGACATATGAATTTGAGGCGTAACGCACGATCCTATATGGCTTTCCTTCCCTGGATACGACCAAGAGCGTTGCGTCATCATATCTCAATACGGATATGTCGTCTGCCTTCACGCAGCTTTCTAGTAGAGGTGCTATCTTATCCTTTGGTACATCCGTATTCTTCTTTACAGCCTTATTGAACAGCTCTATAAAAGAGTCGTCGTGTATCAGGCCTTCCAACACCGGATCTATTTTACTTATGTCGGGACCAGCTGGCGATTCATGAGCGGCAATGTTTATATCGATATCGTCTTTATCCAGGGTGTATTCAGCGTCTTTATAGAGCTCGAACATCTTGGCCATATCAAGAAGCGCTCTGGCCTCATCGTCCAGTCCGGCTTCGATAAAATTATTGTATTTTCTTCTTATATCCTCATAGAGTTTATTGATCTTATCGTGATTGAGCGATCTGGAATGTATCTCTTCGGCTATCTGGCGGGATGTCTTCTTTTCTACTGTGTCCGGGTGATCTATGCACCTTTTGATCCAGCGCCTCATCTCGGCGTAGGTAAAGCCTTTCAGGTTCCTCAAGGCCTCCCACTTAGCTATTTTGTCCTTTTCATGAGATA
>JAPLMH010000099.1 GCA_026387135.1 Candidatus Omnitrophota bacterium
TAAGAACGCTAAAGATAAAGATTTTGTTCCCGGGTTGATGCACGTTAATCTGGGAGGTTATCATATAAACGATATCGAGTTCTCTGCCGCCTTCGACATCGATAAGAATAAGGTCGGGAAAGATTTAAGTGAAGCCATCTATACGAAGCCGAATAATACTAAGGTCTTCGCTAAAGTCCCGCGTTTGGGTGTAAAGGTCCACCGCGGCATGACTCACGACTCTCTCGGTAAATATCTGTCAAAGATCATCACGAAAGCCCCGGGCAAGACCGACGATGTATGCGGGATACTTAAGAAGACGAAGACGGATGTGGTGATAAACTATCTCCCCGTCGGTTCGGAAGAGGCGACCAAATGGTATGTAGAGCAGGTCTTAAACGCCGGGTGCGCATTTATCAACTGCATACCTGTCTTTATCGCCCGCGAGGAGTATTGGCAGAACCGCTTTAAGGAGAAAGGACTGCCGGTAATCGGAGACGATATAAAATCGCAGGTCGGCGCCACGATATTGCACAGGGTGCTGACAAATCTGTTTTTGGATAGAGGTATGCCCATAGTGCATACCTATCAGCTGAATACCGGCGGGAACACGGACTTCCTGAATATGAAAGAAGAGGAGCGCCTTTCGTCAAAGAAGATATCGAAGACCAACGCGGTAGTCTCCCAGATACAGAATAGAGGCATGACTATACATAAAGACAATGTCCATATAGGGCCGAGCGATTATGTTCCCTGGCAAAAAGATAATAAGCTCTGTTTTCTGCGCATAGAGAGCCTGCACTTCGGGGATATTCCCATGAACCTCGAATGCCGCCTTTCGGTAGAGGACTCTCCTAATTCCGCCGGAGTCGTGATAGACGCGATCCGTTGCGCGAAGATAGCGCTGGATAACGGCATATCAGGGGCACTCTTAGGTCCGTGCGCATATCTGAAAAAATCTCCGCCGGTGCAGTACGATGACAATACGGCGAAGGCCATGATGGAAGAGTTCATCGTTACTTACGGGAAGAAAAAAGGAAAGAAGAAGTAACTATAAAATGGCAGACCCTTTAGGGAAGTATATCCGCATCATTGCGAAGTACCCGGGCAGCATATTGGCGAAGACAAAGATAACGCCCGATCAGGTGACCGTCGTGGGCCTTCTGGCCAATTGCGTCGTCGCATACTTGATAGCGCGCGGGAATTTAAGTTATTTAGCGATGGGCATCCTGATATGGGTCGCCGGTTTCTTCGATGCCCTGGATGGCAGCGTGGCGCGCCAGACGGGCCGCGTTACGAAATTCGGCAGCTTCTTCGACTCTGTCATAGACCGTTACTCGGACTCCGTCATATATCTGGGAATATTGGCGTATTTTCTAAGATCCGGGAATCCGGACCACGCGATCTTGATCACGGTAGCGATGATAGGCTCTTTGGCTGTAAGCTATGTGAGAGCAAAAGCGGAAGCGCTCGATTTAGAATGCGAGATCGGGCTCATGCCGCGCACGGCCAGGATAGTCCTCCTCGGAGCGGCCTTCTGTGTAGGGCAGGCCCTTTGGGGTATTTTGATAATAGCTCTCCTGACGCACCTGACAGTGCTTCAGAGGATACTCTACGTGCGTAAGAAGCTTGTCAAAAGCCGATGATTAAATTTATATTCATCTGTCTCTGGTATCTGCTTCCGGCCGCTCTCGGCAATCATACCGCGTCGTGCGGCAACAGGTTATGGCTGCCGGCAATACTCAAGAATGGTTTAGCAAAGCTTGCCAGGCCTGTAGATCTCGGCGCCGAGTGGAATGGCAGGGAGATCTTCGGAAAGAACAAGACATGGAGAGGCTTGTTGGTCGGGATCCTCGCGGGAATAATTACAGCCGGCATCCAGGCGCTCCTTTTCTTCAAGACAGATTTTTTTAAAGCGAACACGCTGATAGATTACCAAAAGGTGAATTTTATTGCACTTGGCGCTTTAATGGGCGGCGGAGCCCTCATAGGTGACCTTGTAAAGAGTTTTATAAAGAGAAGGCTCGATCTGCCGCCCGGAAGACCCTGGTTTCCCTGGGATCAGCTCGACTGGATAATTGGTGCAATAGTTTTGAGCTCTATCGTATATGTTCCTCCGGTGAGAGTCGCTTTGGTTGCAGCGTTATTGTATGTGGGCGTACACCTATGCTCCGACCGCATAGTTTGTTACATGGGAATAAAGAAGAGAGAGGAAGTGAATTGACCGGCATCTTAAGTTATATTCACAGCGCCATCTTCTGGTTCTTAACGTTCTTTTACAGCTTTATCATAGGTGTGGTGTCTTATATAGCGGCTCTCTTCATAAAGAGCGAAGATGAGAGGAACAAGCTCTATCAGAAGGGGGCGAGACTGTGGGGCTCTCTTCTGACAGATGCCAGTCTGATGAAGGTGAGCGTCTCGGGAGTAGAAAATATTCCGGTCGGCACGGCAGTTATCTTCACACCGAACCACCAGAGCTATCTGGATATATTTATATTGTTGAAGGTACTGCCCTCCTCATTCAGATTTGTCATAATGAGGAAGCTCTTTAAAGTCCCGATCATCGGATATCATATAAAGCAGTCCGGTTTCATATCTTTAGATCGTAAGGATAGAAAAAGATCCATCGAAACTATACATCAGGTGATAGATCTCTTAAAGAAGAACGAGTCTTTCGTCATATTCCCGGAGGGAAAGTTGACTCTGGACGGCACTATCGGTGAATTTGGCAGAGGAACTTCTGTCATAATCCAGCGCAGCCGTAAGCCGGTGGTCCCCATATCGATCGATGGTACTTTTGCGGCCATGCCAAAGGGAGAGTGGAGAATAAAACCCGGGCCTGTTACGTTGAAGATCGGAAAGCCGGTCTATTTTGAAAAATATTATGATGAAGTGAGCAAGTATAGCTCTCTGGAATTGGGCAGCGAGCTAAGAAGGATAGTTGCTAACTTAAAGGGGTAGAGTTTGGGCAAGATCATGTTGAAAGAACCGGTCAGGATAGCGCATTCCATAATATGGTGGACGGATTGGATCACCATATTATTGTTGGGGATTATCTTTGATTCTATCATCTGGCGTGGCAATAGGAAGATGTACAGGAAAGCCGAAAACTTTTGGGCCTGGACGCTCATGAAACTGGGCGGGGTAAAGCTGGAGATCTCCGGTCAAGAGAATCTGCCAAAGAACGAGACCGTCGTATACATGGCCAATCATCAGAGCGATATCGACTGGCCGATCATATTCAGGACTATACCCGGCCAATATCTTTTTTTAGCAAAGAAAGAGCTGTTCGATATTCCGGTATTCGGGACCTATATGAGGATCCAAAAATATATACCCATTGAGAGGGACAGCATAAGAAAGTCGTTCAAGACATATAAAGATATAGTCGCGTTGATAGAGTCCGGTAATTCGATCGTAATATATCCCGAAGGCACCCGCTCTTATAACAGGGAGCTGCAGAAGTTCAAGTCTTTTAGTTTTTCTTTTCTGCAGGACGCCCGCGTGAGGGTCGTCCCGGTGGCTATTGACGGCAGTATCGATGTCCAGAAGAAGGGTAGCCGGCTTATCAGCCCCGGCAGAGTGAAAGTGACCATATTGCCGCCGGTCGGTTTCGACGACATATATAATTTAAATACCAAAGATTTTTGCTCGGCCGCTTCGGGCAGGGTCAGGCAGGCACTTCTCGATGTCTTGGAAAAGAGCGCGGTTGTCCGCCAGGCCGAAAAGATAGTCGCTCCATGAAGAAGCTATTGCCATATTTGCTGTGCCTCTCTTTTTTCGCGTGGCCGCGCTTCTTATCTGCGGCTGAAGAAGTTGTAAATTTGAGTTACGTAGGCCGGGACCTTAAAGGAGACTCAAGATGGCGGGCGAAGAGCGAGATAAAGAATATTTCGCCCGGCGTCTATCTTATGACGGAGAAAGCAGAAGGCATCTACTCTTCTTTTAATGGCCGGATTTCCTGGGTGGCCGAGATGAAGTTCGAGCGCACTAAAGATAGCGTCAGGCCTATGAGCCTCGACAAGAGGGTCTTCGACACTAAAGGCAACATTATCAGGCGCGAAATACAGGATTTCGATCTTGCAGGCAATACAGGTACTTGCACCCATGAGGAACCCATGAGGCGTATCTCGCGCACAAGAAAATTCAAATTCGATCGCAATGTTGTAACCCGGCTATCGCTAGGGTTCTACGCCCAGAAATTTCTCGAGAACGGCCTGACGAGCGAAAAGCTCCAGATGGTGAGCGAGGAGCCGAATGTTTATAATGTCGAGCTTAAAAAAATGGGAAAAGAAGTCATAGAGATAAACGGCCGTAAAGTAACCGCATACCGGTTATGCCTTGACCCGCAGCTCGGCGCGCTCAATTTTGTTAAGGCATTTTTGCCGAAGTCCTACGCCTGGCATTCGGCAGTGCCGAAATACGAATGGCTCGGATATGCGGGATTGGAAGGCGGCATCAATTCCGAAAAGATAGAAGTGCTGGTTGAGACATTATGATAAAAAAACTATTTAAAACCCCATCGGACGATATATCCATACAGATATTCCGTTATATCTTATCCGGCGCGGCGGCTTGCGCAGTCGATTATAGCGTGCTCGTCACACTCACTCAAGCCTTTAACCTCTACTATTTAACAAGTGCCGCGATAGCTTTTATACTGGGATCAGTGGTGAGCTACATCCTGAACATAACATGGGTCTTTGACCGGAGAGTATTCACCGACAGACGCCTGGAAGCGCTCCTATTCTTTTCGATCGGTATCGCGGGCCTCTTCCTAAACCACTATTGTATAAAATTCTTCACCGAGACCGTGAAACTGCATTATCTGGGATCGAAAGTCATAGCTACCATAGCCGTATTCGCGGTAAATTTTATCGCCAGAAAATATATATTGTTCAGAAAAATAGTGACAGCGCCC